>JADFHU010000511.1 GCA_022567055.1 Planctomycetota bacterium | reverse complement strand
GCTGCGTTTAGTGGCGAGTGGCTGGACTTCGACGAGCTCCGTCGAGTCGTGGCGAGTGGCTAGTTGGCCTCCCATATTCCTATCCCAAAACCCTAACACTCTACGCTTTACCTCCGATCCCAGGCTGTCGCGCGGCGACTGAGCAGGTTCCCTTTAATAATCCTTGAATCTTCTCATCCATTCGGGCCAGTCTTCGGGACGTACCCCACCGGCCTGGGTCCATGGGTTCGCGGTGTCCCAATCCTTGTACCACTTCAAGGTCCACAACTCCTTGAGACCGACTCTTCTAACCGACCAATCGAGAAACAAAGCATTCACGTGAGCGCTGTGACGGTTAATGCAAAAGGCGCCCAGGGAGCTTCTACCTATCCTACCCTCCGTTAAAGGCGGTTCAACAGAGTCCCTGGGTTGCGACCATGGACTCATTGAATCCACAAGCAAAGGGATATTATTCAGCTTCTTCAATGCGAGGAGACTCGTCTTGGCCCAAGGATTGGGTCGCGATGATTCCTTAAACCCCCGAGAAAGCCAGTCATTGTACCCGTAGCTACCACGGAACTCCGGCATGGGGTCGGTAATGGTCCACGCATTGAAGGTACGGCCGAAGCTCCCGGAGATTTGGACTGTTGATATAGATCCGTCGTGTGACATGGTAGAGGTGCTGGCGAGAAAGCTGCCAAATTCTCCGGGTTTCTTGGCACTGGGGCAATACGCTATGCCCTGCGTATCGAAGTGATGGTATCGTCGACCCTCCGCGTTGGGATCAATTGAGCTTGGACGTCCGCCACGAAGCAGCCACAAGATACTCATGAAGCCACCAGGTAGACTGTCTTCGTTCTCGGTGGTATACAGATTAAACGTCATTCCCCATTGCCTCAGGCTGGACTGGCAAACCAACCCGCGGGCCTGGGATCTGACTTTAGCAAGAGCGGGCATTGCGATGGCTATCAACAATGCGATCACGGAGATCACCACCAACAACTCGATGAGGGTGAATGCCATGGAATGCCTGACACGAGCTTCGTCACTCCATTGTGTCTGAATGAGAGGTATCATGGTCTTCCTCGCTTGGGCCCTTGAGAACTACCGGCACACCGCCTTTTCGTATCTCGTCGTATCTCAGCATGCTTCGCTACGACGGATATTGGAACTGGCTCTGTCACGACTGCTCACCCCGCTTCACACACCTATACAGTCGGTTCACTATTCGCTAAGTACGCGAGTCATGCCTCATGCTTCCTTCGGACTTCCCCTTACCTTGTTGGTGTTGTCCTGCCGTCCGTTACGGTAGACTCTTCTGCAGCATGCGTGTCATGACCGGCACACGGCTCCGACCCCGGCTAGAGTGACCATGGGTGTGAACCTGGCTCCCGATCCCTCCATTCGAAAGAACGATGTCCATATCAACAGTATTCAGGCTTCCTGGGAATACCACTTGTCGCTCTTCCTCATTGTAAACAAAGGTCCAATACCGTGGGTAGTATTGCCATTGCTCGGAATTCTGAGTTTCTGGCGTTCTCTTTTTCGTTCGCAAGTGCGCGAATTCAAATCGGCCCTGTGAATCCGTCACAGTCTCGCGATCGCGACTCACCCCAAGGTAATAGTAGGCATCTCGATCTCTCTGTTGGATTTTGACTTTGGCAAACGAGACTGGCTCTGCCCGTCCGTCTTCAATCCGTGTGATTCGACCGCGCAGAATTGCCCCCTCTGGAAGTGTCGCGGTCAGGTCTTTTTTGCCATGGGGGACGTCATACGCAATAATGGCCGCATGATTCTCCGACACAAAGCGAAGATTGTAGAGGCCGTCTTCCGGCAGTTCGACTGCAAAGCGTCCATGGTCGTCCGTAACAGTGCTTATTGGATCGGAAGGAGTGCCCAAGACTTTCCAGTGGAACTTGCCGTCTTCTTTGGCTACTCTTTGGCTGCAAGTTTCAACGGATACCCCGGCAATAGGGGAGCCACTTTCGTCAATGACTTTGCCGGCAATGAAGTTGATTCCGATTCGAGCCATTTCTTCCGGAGTTTTTCGCTGTTGCCCATATCGATATGTCTCAGGCACGTTTGAATTGCGAGTATAGTCACGGACAGGAGCCCCCCGAGGGATGTCCACGTCAAAGTAACTCTCATCAAAAGCGGGATCATTTATCACGATTTGATGCGATAGAAATCTGGATCTGCTCTGCACGGTTCCATCCGGAGAATACTCCTCTCTGCGGACCTTTACAGGGAACCAGATACCTTCGGTCACCTCTTTCTGTTCTATAGTGCTTCTAGATTTAATCTCCCCATGCTCATGGTAGGTTTCTATTAGCGCACATGAATAGCCTTGGGACGGATCGACATCAGCAACAATCTTGCTGGATTTGTAATCAAAGACTAAGCGGTAGGCCCCGCCCGCTCGTCTAGTGACATCCACCTGTCTGCCGGCAGCAATCGTCTCTTCCAACTGACGCCAAAGGTCAACCGAAAACAGCAGCCAAGGATGTGCAATTCCCTTGAGAGTGTTTTCTGTCGGCCCCTTAATTGTAACATTGCCCATCGATCCGCTTCTTTGGATGAACTCTGTGCCGATGATACCGTTCCAAGCCCAAACTTGCCTCTCGTAATCAGGTAGTCCGTTGCCTGATGAATCATAGGTCACCATGGGTAGCACAATCTTGAAACGTCCGTCCTTGTCAACGGTACACTGCATATTTGGAGAGGTTGAGTTTCGTATCCTACTCTGTCTCTCCTTTGTCGCCTCTGTCAGTTTTCCTGGAGTTGCTCGCTCTCTTCTCGATCTTGATTCTTTTGCAAGCACTTGTTCAACTTCGCTCCCGAAACGGCTGGTATGGCCATTTACGACATACTGAAGGTTTCTTACTTTGGATCGATGTTCCAGCATTTTTTCCAGTATGAACTGAGCCGAAGGCTCTGCCTCATTCTGCGCGGCCGCGGTAATGACCACTGGAATCGCGAGGGAGCCAAGCAACAGGAGTGTCATCACACCGGCCAGCCAGAATGGACCCTGTCGCTGTGAGGGTTCGAGACCCAGGATATGGCGAACTCTGCCGAGTACCGATATGTCGCTCCGGGCTATTCCCGCGGCCAAGAGCCATTGTTTTGCCTCAACTCGGGCTCGGGCCACCTGCTCCAGGGTCGAGGCATAGGTGACACGTTCGTCGGTCGCCTCGACCGCCAATTCATCGCAGCAGAATTCGCGCTCGTTCCGGATCCGGTTTGACAGCCACCAAACGGCTGGGTGGTAGAATAGCAGCGTTTCTACGATTCGCTGGAGCAAAATGACCCACAGGTCAAGCCTGCGAATATGGGCCAATTCATGGGCAATGACCGCTTCCAGCATCTCCGGCGGCATCCGGGTGATCATCGTGGCAGGCAGGATAACAATCGGTCGCAGGTAACCCATGGCCATCGCTTGAATGTCAGACCGTGTCATGAAGACAGCGGCGAAATCCTTCATGCCTAATCTTCTTGCCAGGGGAGCGATGCGCGTGGCGAGGCTGTCCGGCAAGGGCTCCAAGTTTTGCCGCCAGCGGTGGACACCCATGCATCCCATCAGCAGGCGAACACTCATCAGGCCGACCCCAACCAGCCAGGTGATCAAGATCCACGGCAGAGACAGGTGCATCCGGTCAGAGAGCCTCTGGCGCAGCGGCATCGGGTCCGCCTCGGTCGAAGCACTTGATAGGACGGAGCTTGAAATACTCGTTTCCGACGGGTATGCACGCGGCGGCAAAGGAAGGTAAGCAGCCGGGTCCTCAACCCGTGTTGCTGCCACTTCCGTCACCCCTTTGGGTTCAGCAATGGAGGGGGTTTGTACTATATTGAAGGTTAGGATTGGGCAGGCGATCATTGCCGCAAAACCAAGCAGATACGCCGTGTATCTGGCATTTCCGTGTCTGAGTCTGAGCCCATGAACCAACGCGCCGGCCACGACGGCCACTACACATCCTTGCCATACGAAGTGTACCAGTGTCAGGCCAAGAGTGTGCCAGAACGGCTGGGAAAGGAATTCGACGATGGACATGATCATTCTCCCTTCTTTCGCTTATAGTCGCTGATGGTCTTGCGAATTGCCGCCAGCTCTTTGCCTGTTGGATCGGTCTGCTGCAGCAAATGAGCTACCAGGGCGTTGGCGGAACCGTCGAACGCTCGGTTCAAGAGATCTCTCAGCAAACCGACCTGCGTTTTCTCGCGCGAGACCTTTGCCGAATAGACAAAGGCGCGCCCTTTCGGCTTCTGGTGCAGCAGGCTTTTTTCGGCCATGACATTCATCAGGCTCATCACGGATGTATAGGCCCTCGGCCGAATCGGCTCGAGCAACTCCATCACCTGCCTGACGGTGCAAGGACCGTGCTCCCAAATGGTTTGCAGAACCTCCAGTTCGGCGGGGGTCGGATGATCATGACGGGGTCGTGCCATAGATCTAGTCTCCAATAAGCGTCGAGCAAATAGTCCGTGTCGACGGACTCATTCCATCGATCCACGCCCAATCTACCGGTTAACCCACAGATAGTCAACGGTAAAAACCGTAGATCGCTAGGTTTTTTTGAAGACAGATTAAGTACGACAGCGCAATTTAGTGTTGAAAAACCTTATCCTTGGGCCTAAATCCGAAGCACTAAATCCGAAATCCGAAACAATATCGAATGTCCAAATTCACAATTCTCAAAACAGAACAGACCAGCCTGAGGCCAGCGGTGTTTGTCGATTTGGTGATTTGAAATTTGAATTTGTTTAGTATTTCGAGATTCGGATTTCGAGTTTAACTCGACTAACATAACTGT
>JADFHU010000510.1 GCA_022567055.1 Planctomycetota bacterium | reverse complement strand
AAAAGCTCTGGCGGCCACGTTGGTAGCGCCTAAACAAATAGAGGTGAGCGAGTACGATATGCCCGTGTTCGGCGCGCGTTAGCATACAGGCGGCTCGGCAGGGCGAGGTTGGTTACTGGATTGAGCGGCATAGAGTGAGTGGGACCCTGATAAAGAAAGAGCGAATCAGATGGGCCATGTAGCACAATCATCGCTACTTGGCTCTGTGCGCGCCTTTACGTATAAAGATTTTCGCCTTCTGTGGCTCGCATCCCTGGTTTCCTTGGTCTCCTTCTTCATGGTATTGATTGCCCGCGGCTGGCTGGTGCTGGAGCGTACCGATTCGGCCTTCTTGGTCACCGCCGTTAGCGCTATTTCCATGGTACCCATGTTCTTCTTCTCTGCCTTTGGTGGAGTCATAGCTGACCGGCTGAACCGGCGCACGGTCCTGATCCTGGGAGAGATCTGCACACGAAACTGCAAGTTCTGCTCGGTGGCCGCCGGCAAGCCGGGGCCGCCGGATCCGACCGAAGCGGATCGACTCGCGGAAATGACCGCCCGCATGGGCGTTAGCTATCTGGTGATTACCTCCGTCAATCGCGATGACCTACCCGATGGCGGCGCCGCCCACTTCCGAGACTGCGTCAATACCGTGCGCAGGCGTTGCCCCGGCACCCGCTTCGAGATCCTAACGCCCGATTTTATGAGCAGCGAAGAACGAGCCTTGGCAACGCTCGCTGAGGCCTTGCCCTTCGTCTTCGCCCACAATGTCGAAACCGTCCCCTCGCTTTACTCTGTCGCCAGACAGGGTCACGACTATCGCGGGTCCCTCGCCTTGCTCAGGAAGGCCAAAGAGGTTCTGGGTCCCATCCAAACCAAGTCCTCAATCATGCTCGGCCTGGGCGAGCGTGATGACGAGGTCATCCAGACCCTGAGAGACCTGCGCTCGGTGCAGTGCGACCGGCTGACCATCGGTCAATACCTGAAACCCTCACGCCAATCCCTCGATGTCGTCGAGTACATCACACCCGAGAAGTTTCGATGGTGGCAGGATAGGGCCCAGGAACTCGGCTTCTCCTGGGTCTTCGCGGCCCCCTTCGCGCGCAGCTCCTACTTCGCCGAACAGGAGAACATGTCCCAAAAACAGGCGGTGTAGCGGGAATCCATTGGATACCTAAACTGCGATCAGGTCCCAGAGCCTGTTTAAAGAATCGATGGTTTTCTGCAAGGCAGGTTCGTTCTCCATTTGGCGCAGCGCTTGATCGAAGGGCTCGCATTCGACGGGGCCGTCGTACCCGATCTTCACCAGGGCATTGACGAAGCCCTTCATGTCCATCACGCCGGTGGTCACCGGTAGCTTGCGCCGATTGTCAATCTGCTCATCGACGGGGATGCCCGCCGGGGCATCGTTGAGGTGAACGTGGACGATGTCCCTGTTGGAGAGTTCCAGCATCTCTTCGACAGTCCCGTGCGATGTGTACCAGTGCCAGCTATCCAGCAGCAGGCCCATATTGGGCGGCGTACTTCAGCGCCTGCTCCTGATTGGCGCGAACTCCAATGTGGCCGGGTCCCAGGTTCTTATAGAACTTGATCTTGCTGCTTATCTGAGCGGATGCGGCCTGCACGCCGACCAGGCCGAATGCCGTGCCTGCGCCAATCGCTGATACGCAAAATGTACGTCTTGACATTTCCATCGATCGTCTCCTTTTTTTGGCTTCGTGGTGGTCGTGTGGTGATTTCAAAGGACGTGTCACTTCAGCATCTCACGCAGGATGTCCAAATACAGGCATTCGTAATCGACGTAGCGCTGCCCGCCCGTGTAATAGATCCCGCCGGTCGAATCATCGGTGTCACTGGGGGGTGCCGTTCCTGAGGTTGCCTCGATCTGGGTGTCTTCATACCATTCGTTGAAGCTGGTGACCATCAAGATATGCCCCGACCTCGGATCGAGGTTGGGCAACGCAACCTCACGGATCATCGCCCGGAAGATATCGCCTTCTTTCGAGTTCATAACGTCGCTGAAGTATCTGGCCCTACCGGGATGTCCCTCTCGCACAGCGGTGTCATTGTAGCCGGGCGCGATGGTCGGTAGGAAGGCGGTCCCCACGCTATTGGCTTCCTTCCTGGCATGGCGGTAGTTGTCGACCAAGAACGCGATCGCCTTGCGAGTCCCTCCGAATCTGCCGACGGACTGGCCGTAGACATCGTAGGCCGTCACCGCATCGAAGTTCTTGGCCCACTCGGACCGGTAGCCTGCTCCGAACACATCGTCACCAATTAGATAGACATGGGGGAACTTCTCCCTCATCTCTTTCAGTGCCGCGTGCCCTCTGTTCCGGAAGTACTCTCGCGTAAGATAGACGAAAATCACCGGTCTGCCGTCGATCCGCAGATAGTAGGGATGACTGAAGTAGGTCTCTTCGA
Organism: Planctomycetota bacterium; assembly: GCA_022567055.1. Classification (GTDB taxonomy): domain Bacteria; phylum Planctomycetota; class Phycisphaerae; order Sedimentisphaerales; family Anaerobacaceae; genus JAIPFM01. The sequence continues at coordinate 2,389 of JADFHU010000510.1, read as the reverse complement.
GATAGGTCAAGTCACCAATCCAATGGCCATAGTCAGGATTGTTGAAACACCCAAATCGTCCCGTGGCTTAGTAAAGAATGGCGTACTGGAGCGAGCCAGCATTGGGATGTGCGAGGATGGCGTTCCGGAAATTCCTATCACAGCGCTGTCCCGCACCCCACCAGCTCACGGCCCAGAATGAAATGCCACCGCGAAGACTTTGGGCAATATGGTGGCCTACCACGTTCGGATCGTCGGAACGATACCGCCCGACTTTCGGTTCCTGTGGCGCGTCCAGACGAGTTCGCATGACGCGCCGCCACTCCGTCGATCCGGCATACCAGGGGTAGTAGTACACGCCTACTCTCGGCGTGTCGTCTCGCGCGGACTGATTCGGCGGCGGCACACGCTCGGTGACATCATCGGCAAGGAGGGTGTCATCACAGACTATCCCCGATAGAATTGAAACATCTCAATTCATGTGGTACTGTCGGCACATCGAAGAGACGTTTAGAGTTGACAACACTTAGGAGTATACTTACTTTCTTCGTCACGACGTCCATGGCAAGATTCTCAATGAGGTAATCCTAGGGGAGACGGGCACATGATACGAACACATCAGCGGACCTCGGTCCGGCGCTGCTGGGCGGGCGGCCTTGCCTGCATTTCCGTCTGCATACTTGTCTCCCGTTTGCCTGGACAGCAGGGATCCCCCTATGTCTATCCGGCGGTGGCCCAGTCGCCGGTCGTCGAGAAACTGCCCGATCCCTTTTTGCGACTCGACGGGCGACCCAGGACGAATCTCCCCTGGCAGGCGCCGAGTCCCAGGCGCACCGCCAAGAAGGCCATTAACCCCCCTGCCACTCCCGACGCGGCGAACGTCGTGGCGCTGGTCGGAGGTCGCTTGATCGATGGCCGAGGGGGACCGCCTGTCGACAACGCGGTGGTGGTGGTGCGAGGCACGACCATCCTCACTGCTGGGCCTCGCGACAGTGTGGTGATTCCCGAGGGCGCACGAAAGGCGGATGTGAGCGGTATGAGTATCTTGCCCGGCCTGATTGATTCCCATTTCCATTCGCGCAACAATGTCAAGATGGTGGTCGACTACGAATTGAAGCACGGTGTCACCTCATTGCGCGATCCGGGACACCCCTTTCGTTTCTACGATGCCGTGATGCAATCGGACCAGACGCTGCCCCGGGTGTTTCTCTGCGGCGCCCACCTGGACGCGCACCCACCGGTCTGGCCCGATCAGGCCGTCGTGATACGGGACGCGAATCACGCACGCCAGACGGTCTACCAACACGTCGATCGCGGCGCTTCGGCCATCAAGGTCTATTTCCGTTTGCCGCTCGACCACATCAAGGCGACCTGCGAAGCCGCCCACGAACGAGGCGTCCTGGTGACAGCGCATCTTGAATTGGTCGACGCCGACAAGGCGATACGCGCCGGCGTCAGCGGTATCGAACATGTCACCTCGTTCGGAACGGCTTTGGCAGAACCGCAGGACGCGGAACACTTCAAAGCCAGCATCTTCGCAGATTCTAGCGCGCGAAAGGTACTGCGGCACCGGCTCTGGGCGAAGATGGATTTCGACTCCTCTCCAAAAGTAAAATCGTTGCTAGACACCATTTTGAAACACAAAGTTTTCGTTTCACCCACGTTGTCTATCTTCGAACGCAGGTCAGGCGAGAAGAACGCCACCGAGGAGGATGTCCGGGGTTTCACCAACATGATGCGGTTCATCGACCTCTGTCATGAGGCGGGTGCAAAGATCGTCGTAGGCTCTCATACGCGGGCTCCCTTTGCAGAATCGGGAGGCGCTTACCAGCGTGAATTGGAACTTCTGACCGAGGTCGGGCTGACGCCCTTGGAGGCGATCAGGGCAGGGACTTTGTACAATGCTCAGTTCTTTGGCATCGATGACAGGCTGGGAACGGTCGAAGCGGGAAAGACGGCCGACCTGATCTTGATCGACGGGGACCCGTCAATGAATATCCGGGTCATGCGCAACATCAAGCACGTGATGTTGAATGGGATTTGGGTGGGCGAAACACCCTAAGCGGCAGTGCAATATGACCCTTTCGTTTCTTGACGATCCCTAAGCTGCACGACACGCTCTTCCGGTAGCTCCATGACCTGCGTACCGGGTCCCGTGTACGTTTTTCCGGTCCAGTAGTCGATCCACTTGCCTTGATCGAACGCTCCTTGATCAAGTAGGAATAAGGAAGGTCTGTCCCTCTCTGCTCTCTATGCTGCCCTGTCCGGAGCGTTACAAAACCGTTAGGACGTGCACAACAATAAGTTACCGAATTATCCGCTCAGATTTAGGTTGGATTTGGTCGTGATCGATTGAGCGAAACCGGACGCGTAGTGGGCCTACGTTGAGGATTTCGCGATTGAGGAACGG
>JADFHU010000509.1 GCA_022567055.1 Planctomycetota bacterium | reverse complement strand
GATTCAAAAGTTGGACGACTGAATCTCAGAAGAATGCTAACCACAGAGGCCTGTACCCGAGGGTACAGGCCTCTTTCTTTATTGAGTGCCTTAGCCCAGACCGGTCGCTGAGGACTAAGGAGACCGAAGACCGAGGACCGGCTACTGACCGACCTACTGACCTACTGACCTACCGATTACCGATCACTGATCACTGATTACTGATTACTGATTACTTGAACGGTAAGAATCCTGGCCAATTGGCATTCCTGCTGCATTTCGTACTGATTTGGAATCTACATGCGATTGCCCTGATGGGCTGAACCAAATCGATTGACTTTCCGGTCTGACAATGATAAACTGATGACCTGATTCAGTTGTACAAACAGACTGACTATCCAGCGAAACAGTCGTCGAGACTGGCTGGATCGACAAACCACGACAATCGGAAAGGAGGTGTGTCTCAGCAGCCCAATCTGTCTGTCTCCCCAGGTCATGGTAGGTCCAAAGCATCAACCCACTCAAATTACTTCAATCGAAGGAGGAACGAACATGTCAAAGAAACTATTCATTCTTGCCATTGCCCTCGCCCTCGTTATGGGTCAACTGGCCTTGGCACAAACCCCCTTGAAGCAAGACGCCGGCCCGGATGGCATTGTGTCAATAGAGGCTGAGAACTTCGATGAGAATGTGCCGGCGGGAGTTCACTTCTGGGAGTTTAACACAGATCCAACCGGCTTTTCCGGCGACGGCTTCATGCGCGCGCTGCCGGACGGAGGCGGCGGTGGCAACCGCCGGCTGAACTACCAGGTCGACTTTGTCAAAACCGGCATTCACTATGTGTGGGTCCGAGGCTACCGAACCAGCGGAAACGACGACTCCTGCCACGTCGGCCTCGACGATGACGAGACCACGTCCGACCGCATCCAGGCCGGCAACACCAACAATACGTGGCAATGGAGCAATAATCGGCGTGACAACCAGGGTCGGGCGCAGGTCGATGTCCAAGGCCTTGGGGTACACATTCTCCACGTAAGAATGCGCGAGGACGGGTGGCGATTCGACAAGATTGTCCTAACCACGAATCCCAATTTCACACCCGCGGACCTTGGACCTGAAGAGAGCCCGCGCGGCGCGAAATTCAAAGCCGGGGATGCTTCTCCGGGCAACGACGCATTGGATGTGCCCTGGTACATCGATGTGCTGAGCTGGTCGCCTGGTGAATTCGCCAATACGCACAATGTCTATTTTAGCACCAATTTCGCTGACGTGAACGATCGGGCCGCGTCTGCATTGGTGGCAGAGGGTCTGACCGATACATCCCAGGCGATCCAGACCGATCTGGAGACGACCTACTACTGGGCCGTCGACGAAGTCAATGGGGCGCCGGACTTTACCGTCCATGCGGGTGACACCTGGAGCTTTACCGTCGAAGATTTTGCCAACCTCGTCACCAATGTCAGCGCCACGGCCGACAGTCAGTTCAACGCCGACACCGGTCCGGAAAAGGCTGTGAACGGATCCGGATTCACCGACGGGCTGCATGGTACCACAGCGGAAGACATGTGGCAGAGTGCCGCACCGCCGGCCACGATTGAGTTTGTATTCGACAATGCCTATGTCCTGCATGAGATGCACGTCTGGAACCAGAACCAGTTGATCGAGGGCCTGTTGGGATTCGGCGCCCAGGACGTGGTCCTCGAGGTTTCAGCCAACGGCAGCGACTTTGTCGTCATGGAAGGCGTGGGACCGTTCAACCGGGCGCCCGGCGCCGGCGGTTATGCGGCCAATACCACGGTTCCCTTCAATGGCACACCGGCCAAGGCCGTGAGATTGACCATCACGAGTAACTATGGTCCCTTACCGAACGTGGGACTCAGTGAGGTCCAGTTCACCGCCATCCCGGTGTATGCACGCGAACCGCAGCCCGCGGACGGCGCGACCGACGTGGATGTGGACACCACCCTGGGCTGGCGATCCGGACGGCAGGTCGATCGACACGAACTTCACCTTGGGACCGACCCCAACGATCTGCCACAGGTCGGCAGTGTGAGTGAAAACAGCTTCGACGTCCTGGATTTGGACCTGCAATTGGGCCAGACTTATACCTGGCGTGTCGATGAGGTCAATGACGCCACGGACCCGAGTATCCGGATGGGCGATGTTTGGAGCTTTGCGACGGCTGACAACATCGTTGTCGACGACATGGAGGGCTATAGAGACGAGGAATTCTTGGAGATCTGGGCGACCTGGATCGATGGATTCGGGGATCCGGCCAACAATGGTGCCCTCGTTGGCGCCAATCCATTAGCCGGTGACTATGCCCCTGAAAGAGGCATAGTCCACGGCGGCAATCAATCCCTGCCGATTTGGTTCGACAACGGCACGGCAGCGATTTCGGAAGCGACCCGCACGTTCAACCAGGCCCAGAATTGGACCCGGTCTGGTATTCAGACGCTGTCCCTGTTTGTGTACAAGGGTGATGACAACAGCGGCGGGGACCTGTACCTCAAGATCAACAACACCAAGGTGCCCCTGGTGGATAACAGTACCTATCCGGCCGGATACAATCCTGGCTGGGTACAGTACCATGTCGACCTGACCAGTCTTGACGTCTCGAATGTGAGCAGTCTGACGATCGGTGTGGAGGGTCCCGGGGCTCAAGGCGTGATCTACGTGGACGATATTCGCCTCTATGCAGTGGCTCCGGCGTTGGCCACGTTGGTGTCGCCGGTGGGCTCGGTGATCGAAGCAGAGAGCGGCGCCATCACCGCTCCGTTCGCGGTCCTGTCGGATCGACCGGAGGCGTCCGGCGGTCAGTACATCCACACGGATGAGAGTGTTGGCAATTCCAGCGACGACCCGCCAGCTCGAGACAACGGCTGGGCGGTATATACCATCAACATCCCGGCTGACGGCAACTACCAGATCGCCTTCCGGGGTGCTGAATTGGACAGCGATTCCTTCTGGGTGAATATCCCGGGAATGGTTGTCAATGACGATGATCTCGACGACTCGGGTTTCGTGCGGTCCAATGGTATGTTTAGCGGACAAGAATTCGTTTGGGATTTCGTTCGTGATGCTATAGGGGTTGATACCGACCCGATCGTCTTCACCTTGACCGCTGGGCAGCATGAGCTGCAGATAACGCGGCGCGAGGATGGAACCGCTCTAGATGCCATTGCGATCTTCGCTGTGGACTAGTAGTGCGGTCTGCGAATGACAATGACCAGGGGTCTGTGCCGGCAATCCCCTGGGTGTTCTCGTCAGCCCAGACCAGTCCACTGGGCAAGTCTTAGGATCGGCCCTAAAGGATTAAGTTCTCGGGAGAGGCCATCTAGAGGCCATCTAGGGGTGACCCTTAAGAACTTAAGTTCCTCGCGCAACCTGTCCTAGCCGACCGTCCAGGTCTCTCAGAATGCGCTTTAACTTTCGACTCGATTGCATCTGGGGGGCCATTCAGGGGCCATTTAGCGCCATTTAGTAGCCATTTAGAGTCGACCCTTAAGAACTTAAGTTCCTGGCAACCAGGCCTAGCCGACACGCCCGAGTGTCCACCAAACCGGGGTTACTTCAGGCTGAAGTAGCCCCCGGTTTGGCTTCTTTGCTGACCCCCGTTTCTGTTTCTCCGTTTTTCCCTGTTTTATGAATTAAGACGTTGACCTAAATGCTGGAAGGGGTCAGAATTGCATCGACATTGCCTATCGAGGTATTCCTACGGGTAACCAATCAGGAGACGGAACATGAACCAATGCTTGAGTGCAGTAATTACGGGCGCGCTGCTGGCCATTACGGGCAGCGCCGCCCTGGCGGCCGATGCGGTCGTCGTTGCGGTACCGGCGCGCGCTGGCGCGGTGGACGGCACGAATCAGAATTCGGATGAGTTCATCTGGCGCTTGTTCATCCAATTCGTTGCGCCGGTGTCGAGGACGCAAGCGTCGCCGGTAGTGTTCGAAACCTGGGCCTCGGACAAAGACACGTTTTCATTGACGCCGCATTGGCCCGGTCCCACCGAACCAAAGAAACTGCAAGCCAGTGTCTTGCGCGCGGCAACCAGCCGGCATGGCGGTCCCGTTGATGTCAGTTGTTTGCCTCCGGGGAATGCGGCGATCGGTGGGTTTCCAACCAGCGGGACGCCAACGCCCTGTATCGCCGAAGAGGTCCGGCGCAATTATCCGATGTACCACTACATCGTCACCAACAAGCTAAACACGCAGTCCGGCCTCGCGGCGGCCTTCGCCAAATCGTTCAAAGTCACCATGCCGACCTCGGCCATCGCGGTCAAGGGTGATTGGGTTCCGGTGCAGACTCTGCTGCAATGGCTCCCGCAGATAGGCGGTCTGGATAACCTGGAGGAGCTTTATTACACCGGCATCTCAGACGGTGTGGAGTACGCCCTGGTCTCGCTGCACGTGAGCAGCCGGCAGAACGCCAACTGGGTGTGGGGAACGTTCGAACATCAGTTGACGCCGGGCCGTTGCGACGACATCGGCTGTCTCGACACGTTTGGCGCGGCGGATCCTGAGATCCGCCCGAACCTGACGGCGGTCAATACAGAGTACGGCCCGTGCCCGAAGACGCCCGCACTGCAGGCACTGATGAGCGCAGCGAATCTCTCGCCGGTCTGGGAAAACTACTGCTTGAAATCCACGCAGGTCGATTACACCGCTGCCGATGGCACGCCGTATGTGCTCGGCAATGCGGTGATCGAACGGATTGTCGGCAATGGCACCGTGGCTGCTTCGTCGTGCATCTCCTGCCACGCCTATGCCTCGTTCGGCGCAGAGGGCAAGCCCACCGCACCCGCGGAA
>JADFHU010000508.1 GCA_022567055.1 Planctomycetota bacterium | reverse complement strand
GTATACTTCTCAGTCCGCAACCTCATTCGTTATACGGAGCCTTCCCGAGCAATCGGGGCTCCCACCAGCTCATACGCGGCTTTCTGACAAGCAACCAGGGCCAGCAGTCTTGTTCACGAGGCCGAACCTCAAGGAATGTTGACGCTGCCTACCCTGATCGATATGGTTTGTTGCCCTTTGGCTAATTCTGCGTTGCCTGGGCGGCGACGCGCTGCATGACTTTCAGACTGAGATTAGGTGCCGGTGTCCGTATGGGCAGCACCTGGTAGTATCCATTGGGTGACAGGATCGAGTAAGGCTGATAGGCAATCAAGTTGAAATCGATGAGCCGATCGCGTGCAATCTCGAACTCCTGAAAGTCCAGAGAAAGGGTGTCACAGATTTTTTCCTTGCGATAGAAACTGACGCCATTTCGATCGGCCACTAGCGTGAGAAAGAGATAAAAGACTTGATCCTCGTGTGTCATAATGGACAGGTAGCCTTCTCGAAAGAGGCGGTGATCTACCCAGGCAAATGAGCCCTGGATTTTTCGGATACTCTGGGCTTGTGGAATGTGTACTTTTTTCATACGCTACAGCCTCTCAAAAGTGGGTAGAGATGCCTTCGCCGCGAGACCACCTCAGCATGCGAACAGCATCGAACATATCGGCCGCCGCCTCGTCCCACCCACTCTTGATGCTTTAGGAAAAAAACAGACATATCACATTTTATGTGAAGTTTTTCAAGCGGCGGCCTTTTTCAAGTCAGGAGATTCTCTCGAAACGAAAATCCACTATTGGAAAATCGCGTTAAGAAAAAGTGGATCTAAAGCCATCTAGAAATCTTCAAGAAGACAAGTAGAACCATTACTGCAGTATATGAGGAATGTCCAATGATAAAGTTATCCTGGCCCATGAGGACTCTCATCAGGCATGCGCTTTTGGGGCTTTATATTGGTTTAGTAAATGGCCGCGGATGTGATTACCCGATCGAGCATTGGCCAAAGCACTGCCGTGTTTTAGAATTCGAACGGCGAAGTCGATACACCGTTCTTGGAGATCAAGCTCAGGTACCTTCGACATTCTGCTGTTCCTTGTTCGATATTCTGCGGTTCAATCCACGTTCGCCAGCTTATTTCAATTCTCTACTCAGCGAGGCCTACGACTTAACGAGATACTTGACGGTCAAACCCTGTACCACAATCGAAAAGGCAACCACCACGTAGGTCATCGTCAGGATGAGTTCACGAGGGGTGTGATCGTCCGCCGGGATGGCCAAGGCCAGCGCGACGGCAATGCCGCCCCGCAAGCCGGCCCAGGTCAGGATCTTGATCGAATTGGGTGAAAATTCTCTCTTCTGGCGCAGCAAGGTGATGGGCACCGCCACGCAGACGAAGCGAACGGCTAGGCAGATGGGAATGGCGATCACGCCGGCCAACAGGAAGCGACCATTGAGTGTCAGGATCAGCACCTCCAGGCCGATGAGCACGAAGAGCAGGGCATTGAGCAACTCGTCGATCATCTCCCAAAAGGTATCCAGGCGTTCGACGACCTGCGGTGACATGGCCAATTGGCGGCCATGATTGCCGATCATGAGTCCCGCCACCACCATGGCCAGCGGTCCCGACACGTGCAGTTGCTGGGCCAAGGCGTATCCGCCTGCCACCAGCGCCACCGTCAGCAGCACTTCGACCTGGTAGTTGTCGATGCTCTTGAGCAGAAGGAACACGAGATACCCACTGACAAGGCCCAAGAGGACACCACCGCCGGCGTCTTTTAGAAAATGCCAGAGCAGCATGCCCACCCCGTGCCCCTCAGCATGGCCCCCGCCCTGGCTGGTTTTCACGATGTCCAGTAGGGCGATGAAGAGGATCACCGCCACACCGTCATTGAAGAGGGACTCTCCGGCCAGCTTGGTCTCTATGCCGTGGGACGCATTCGCCTTTTTCAGGATGGCCAGGACCGCGATGGGATCGGTTGGCGAAATCAGGGCCCCAAACAGGAGGCAATAAATCCACGCCATCTCCAGATCCATGACGCGGCTCAAGCCGTAGACGAGTCCGCCAATGAAGAGCGTTGATGTCACCACACCGACAGTCGCCAGGATGCCGATGGTATACTTGCGATCCAGCAGGCTGTCGATGTTGACATGCAGGGCCCCGGCGAAGAGGAGGAAACCCAACATCGAATCCATGAGCACGGCCTCGAAGTCGATGGAGGCCACGAAGGGATGGACACGGGACTCGATATCGATGCCCGCTGCCTTGAGCAGGATCAGCAAGACGGCGCCGGCCATGGTGAGCAGCATCAAGCCGATGGCCGTCGGCATTTTGATGAAGCGATGATTAACGTAACTGAGAACGGCGGTGATCGTGATCAGGATAGCGAGATGTTGGAAGACCGTAATGTGTGTGTCAGTGGCTACCATAAACTGTTGATGTCAGGCGATCCCCCGGTCGGGCAATCTCTTGGGTGAGTAGGTCATGAGGTTATCGGATCGTTTTTTCTGGCTCTCCATGAGATGCCGTTCGAGCGCATCCCAATCACCACCGGGTTCTGATTCAATTTCCTTGTGGATTCGCCGAACCTCTGCCACGATTGGATCAGTCATGATAGGTCTCCTGCAAGGAGTTCTTCGCCTAGGGCGTTTCGCCCCGCAGGTGTCGGTCCAGAAATGTCTTTACCAGGCCTAAGCGTTGCTCGTCATAGAAGGCCTTACCGCCATGGGCCGCGTCATGCACTACCTCAAACTGGACATCGAGCTTCTGAGTCTTGTAGCGGGCATGCAGCTCATGAGACTGGTTGATCGGCACCTGGGGATCCTGGTCGCCATGAAGCATCAAGAGGGGAGGGTCCTGGGCATCCACATGGAAGACCGGGCTGGCCAGTTTGGCCAGTGCCGGAAAGTCTTCCGGCCGTCCGCCCAAGAGAAGCTTGAGTGCCGGGACCCGCACGCCGAGTCCATGGGGGGTGGACTGCTTTAGGATGGTCATGAAGTTGGTGGGACCGTAATAGTCGACGATGGCCTGCACATCGGATGAGACGTCGAGGTGTTCGCCCACGTTGCCTTCCAGGTCGGGGTGACCATTCGTGACACCCAGTAGCGCCACCAAGTGTCCCCCGGCCGACGATCCGGCGATGCCGATACGCTGAGCGTTGTACCCATACTGCTCTGCATGCGCCCGCAAGAAGCGAATCCCCGCCTTGCAGTCGTGGATCTGCGCCGGAAACTTGGCCACGGGCGACAGGCGGTAATCGAGACTGGCCAGCGCATAGCCTGCCTCAACCAAGCCGGTTAACGGCATCTTGTTCTTGGAGCCCGAACGCCAGGCACCGCCATGGATCCAGACCACCAGCGGCGGACGGCTCACGTCTGCGGGCAGGTAGAGGTCCAATCGCTGGACCAACCCATCCACGCGGGCATACTCGATGTCCCGCACGATCCGGTAGGGGACCGGTGTCTGCGCCAGTGCCGCGGCAGGGCCCAGGAGAGATCCGGCCGCGAAGAGTAAACTCTGCTCACAGAAGCGACGACGGTCCATAGCGTCCGTGTTCTTGGTGCATGTATGGCGTCTTCCCATCGAGTGCGTAGGCATCCAAGGAGGTATACCCGATCGCCGCGGGCCGGTCAACCGCATGTCGCACCGCTGACGTATGCCCTGGTTTCTCCTTGCCTAAAGGGGACTTCGCTGGTAGAGTACGCGTCTTTATTTCCAAGCGGAATCCAACCATTGTTTGTTCACGGGAAACCTTCAGCATGATAGACACGGACATAGAGAAGCTCAGTATCGATGTGATTAGATTCCTAGCCGCCGAGGCGGTAGAAAAAGCAAAATCGGGCCATCCGGGCATGTGCATCGGCAACGCCTGCACGGCCTATGCATTGTGGACCCGCATCATGAACTTTAATGCGGCCGATCCCCGCTGGATCAATCGGGATCGTTTCGTTTTGTCGGCCGGCCATGGTAGCATGTTGCTTTACACCATGCTTCACCTCTGCGGCTACGATTGGAGCCTGGACGACCTAAAGCAGTTTCGCCAGGTCGATAGCAAGACTCCGGGTCACCCAGAGTGTGACCTCGATCTGGGTGTGGAAGTGACAACGGGTCCCCTGGCGGCCGGTCTCTCCAATGCCGTGGGCATGGCGATTTGCCAGAAGTATCTGGCGAATCAGTTCAACCGCGAAGGCTTTCCCGTCTTCGACTACAACATCTATGTCCTCTGCGGCGATGGCTGCCAGCAGGAAGGTCTCTCCTCCGAAGCCAGTTCCCTGGCCGGGCACTTGGCCTTGGACAATCTTGTCGTGATCTACGACGACAATCACATCAGTATCGACGGTGACACCGCGCTCTCCTTCACCGAAGACGTGGCCAAGCGCTATGAGGCCTATCACTGGAACGTCATCGTCCTGGACGGCGACGGCAACGACCTGGAGGCGATCACCGAGGCCGTGCAGGACGCCAAGGGCGAGACCCAAAGACCCACGCTCATCAAGGTACGCACCCATATCGCCCTCGGCGCACCCAATAAACAGGACACTGCCGCCGCCCATGGCGCACCCTTAGGTGCCGATGAAATCCGCCTGATGAAAGAGCACTACGGCTGGGACCCCGATACCGAGTTCCATTGCCCCGATGAGGTCTATGACCATTACCGCAGCAAGTGCGCCGAAAAACAGGGCGCCTACGACACCTGGCAGACGATGTTTGCCGACTACTCACAGCAGTATCCGGATCTGGCCCGCCAGATCGGGGATGCCCTGGCCGGCAAGCTGCCCTTTGATCTCGACGACCTCTTGCCCACCTTCGAGGGAGGAACGA
>JADFHU010000507.1 GCA_022567055.1 Planctomycetota bacterium | reverse complement strand
GAGTCGGACTGGACTCGAGCAACCCTCATGTGCGCAGGGCGGCGCTCGTCGCCCTGGATCAGATGCCGGGTGCGAAACTGCCTGCCGACCAGGTTGTCCCTCTGCTGACTGCCGATGATCCCATTCTCCGTGACACCGCCCACTGGATCGCGGGGCGACACGATGATTGGGGTGCCGAGTTGGCCGGGTTTTATGCGTCACAACTGACCCGCAAGAATCTCTCCCTGGAAGAACGTCAGTCCATCGCGCAACCGATGTCGCGTTTTGTTGGAGATACGGCTATCCAGCTGGTCATTGCAGAGGGGCTTGCGGTCGATGTTGAAGCCATCCAGGAGATCTGTCTCCGCACTATTCGTGCAACGCGCATCAAGGAGCTTCCCATTGCCTGGATCGATCCGCTGGTCGGCGTACTCAAAGGCCGAGGTCCCCTGTTTGAGCTAGGCCTTGCCGCGGCACGTTCGCTGCCGCTCCAGTCGGAGGATTCAGAGGGTCTAATCCATCAGCCCCTGAGCATTGCTCACGATTCGCAACACCCTCCCGCAGTTCGATTGGAGGCTCTCGCAGCCGTTCCTGCTAAACGAGTCGAGGTAGATTCAAACCTGTTCGCATTCCTGACTGATTCGGTCAGACCCGTTCACTCGGTCGCGATGCGAACATCCGCCGCATCGCTTCTCTCGGCAATAGAATTAACGGTTGAACAGTTGCTGCAATTGACCGAATCGGTCAAGCATGCCGGTCCCCTCGAAGTGAATCTCTTGTTGGCGGCCTTCGAAAAACAGACCAGTGAAGCGCTCGGGCTGAAACTCGTGGAGTCACTGCGACGGGCTGAGGCCTTCGGGAGCCTGCGAATTGAGTCGATCCAAGCCCGTTTGGCTGATTTTCCCGAATCGGTTCATGCCCGAGCGACAGAACTCTATCCGCTCCTCGACGAAGACGCCGAGAAGCAGAACGCTCACATTGATCAACTGATGGCAACCATGAAAGGCGGGGACATCCGCCGAGGCCAGGCGCTCTTCAACAGCGAGCAGACCGCCTGCAGGACCTGCCATGCCATTGGGTATTTGGGGGGAGAGATCGGCCCCGATCTGACCAGCATCGGCAAGATTCGCACGGAGCGTGATCTGCTGGAGGCGATCCTCTATCCGAGTTTGAGTTTTGTCCGAAGCTTTGAACCCCTTCGTGTCACCACCATCGAAGAAGTAGAGTATAGCGGCCTCGTAAAGAAAGACGGGCTTGATGAAATCATTCTCACCACCGGCATCGGCGCAGAACTGCGCATTCCTCGCAGCGAGATAAGCGAGATGTCCCCCGGGACCGTATCCATCATGCCGGACGGACTTGTGGAACCCCTTAGCCCCCAGCAACTGGCCGATCTGGTCGCTTTTCTAAAGAACACCCGCTGGAAGTGACGGGATGCGTTTGGGGTAACCGTTCACAGGGACACTGTCTGCATTTCCTGGGTCGAGCTTCGCTCGAATTGTATATTCCACAAGAAGGATTGAAGGGTACGAAGGGCTGCCGCCAATTTGCAGCTGGCATCTGGCACAATTGGATCGTTGGCATCGGCGTCAGCCCTTCCCTATCTTCTTTTCTTCCCGTGCAATTATCCTTTGAGCGAAGCTCAAAATATGGCAATTCTGTTTTCCTGTGAACGCCTATGCGTTTCGTTTGGGTATTCTACCCTCAGCGTCGAAATGCAATCTGGAATTCCTACCTGGCTCCAGTGGTTTTCCCGCTTGATTTGCCAGCGATCGGGGGATAGAATCGGTTCTTTAGGTACGTGATCAAGATTCATCTCATTTTGCCCGTACTGGTCAGTGTAAGTGATGATTTCTTTCTTTAGAAATTTCAGACATGACTGTGGGCGCCTTTCGGTGTTCTCTCTTTCCTCTCGCCCCGGTGGTTCGGGTCTCTTCTGCTTGAAGCCGTGCCGTTTGTGGGCCGCGTCGTGGGCAGGGCTGTGTTTTATCTCAGTGTTCGCGGCGTCGGGTCTGGGTACTCAGTCCCTTGAAATGGAAGGCTCCTTCGGCCAGCGTGCCGTTCCCCTCTTCGAGCAGTTCTGTTTCAAGTGCCACTCGAGCAAGGGGGCAAAGGGCGACATCAACCTAGAATCGCTGGCCGGGAGCGCCCAGTTCGCCGCTGATTTTGGTGCCTGGGAGTTGGTGGTGGCGGCACTGAAGGAAAAGCAAATGCCTCCCGAGGATGAGCCACAGCCCAGTGGCGTACAGCGTCGGCAACTGGTTGAGCTGCTTGAGGATGCACTGCGGCACACGGTTCAAGAGCAGGCAGGGGATCCGGGCCGGATCGTTCTTCGTCGACTGACCAGCGCCGAGTATGCCTATACGATTGAAGATCTCACGGGCTTGAAGCTGGGATTGGAGAAGACCTTCCTCGGCGAAGCCGTCGGCGGAGAAGGGTTTTCCAATGTCGGTGACGTCCAGTTTATCCAGGATTCGGCGATCGAACGGTTTCTGGATGCTGCCAAAACAGTGGCATCGCATGCGCTGATCGGCGCCGGGCCGATAGCGTTTTACCAGGACCCGGGGAAGACGGGCCAGGAGCTTTCGGCGATCCATCGAATCAAGCGGATCTATCGCGCCCATGGATTCCGAACCGGGGCGGGCGAGGGGGCTGAGGCCTTCGGACTGGCGATGTATCCCAAGGCGTTCTACGCCGCGTGGCGTTATCGCCATCGCCAGTTGTTCGGCGAGGAGGGTCTTACGCTGGCGAAGCTGGCCCATGGCGAAGGCATCTCACCTCATTTCCTCGAACACATCTGGTCCGTCCTCGGTGATGACTTGCTGTTGTTCCCCGGCCGAGAGGTGGTGGAGGCGTGGTGGGCTCTTCCAGCGCCAAGCGCGGGAGCGGTCCTAACTGAGAAACAGGTTCGTGCCGCGTGCCAGGAGATCTATGTGCTGCTCGCCGGATGGCAACGCGCTCTCGCCGCCAACTCGAAGGACGACGAAGAGGCGCCGGTGTTGAGCGAGGGCGCTTTCCGACCGACTGTGAATCATGAGTTCAGGGTGCGGGTGAATTGGCCGCGTGATGCGACGGTCGCCTCAATCGAACTCACCGTCATTCCGGCGGGTGATGAGGACAGTCTCAGGCCGGCCATCCTGTGGAAGCAGCCGCGGGTCTTCATGCGATCGGGTCGAAGCGCCGACGACGGGGAAAGGCGTCGGCCGTCGCCTAAACCTTTACGAGAAATCGTCTCCGAAGAGACGGCTCGGCGCATTCGCTTCGGGCAGGGCCCGGAGGGATCGAGCATCGAGCCCAACGATTTCATGACCGTCGGCGCCGTGACCCTGGCGATCGAGTTTCCCGTGCCGGCCGGCTCGCGCGGTGCGACTCTGGTGGTAGACGCTCAGCTTGATGTTGAAAGGGGCGACGATTGTCTGGTCCGATGTGTGATCTCAGACGGCATCGTGGAAGGCGAGACCGTGGCATCGACGGGGGCGTCCTCGGCGCTGCTGGCGAACCCGGAGGGACCGCAAATCGATTCGTGGAGGTCGGGCGTCGCCAAGCTGGTGCGGACGCTTCCTCAGGTCTCGCACCGAGAGGCGGCGCCTTCGGATCGCGATCCGATTCCGCTGCCCTTCGACAACACCTACAACACTCCCGAGCGGAATGCTTTTCACTACATCATCAAGTATCATCGCGACGACGCCTTTCTCACCGAGCATATTCTCGACGAGGCCACCCGCGATCGGCTCGATCAGGCCTGGACGGATCTGTTGACCGCGTTCGACTATCACGACACCTTCCTGGGTTTCATCGCCAAGAAGTTCGAGTTTGATCTGGAAGGTCGTAGTGTGGAAACGATCGACGGAGGCTTTGTCGACGGGCTGCCGGATGAAGCGCGGGAATTCGTGCGGCACGTCCTCGAAGAGTATAGAATGTCACAGCGCCGCTTGCACGCCGTCCAGCCCAGTCATCTGGACGATGCGGTCGGTTTCGCACGGCAGGCATGGCGGCGACCGTTGAGCCAAAGGGAGGAGAGTCGGCTGAGGTCATTCTATGCGTCCGTCCGCCGGGACCAAGAACTGGGTCACGCGGATGCGATGCGGGCCTTGCTGGCCCGCATCCTGGTCGCCCCCGCCTTTCTGTACCGGTTAGAGAACCCGCCCGAGGCCGCCGGCATGGTCGCGCTCTCCGATTGGGAACTCGCCAGCCGACTGAGCTATTTCCTGTGGTCTTCGAAGCCGGATGCGGAACTTCAGCGCGCTGCGGCGGCCGGCGAACTGCGAGACCCGGATCAACTCGCCCTGCAGGTGCGGCGTATGCTGCGCCATCCGAAGGCGCGCCGTCTGGCGGTGGAGTTCTTCGGTCAGTGGTTCGGGTTCTATCGCTTCGACGAATTCCGCGGGATTGACACGGAGCGCTTCACCGAATTCAACGATGAATTGAAATCGGCCCTGTACGACGAGGCGATCTCCTTCTTTGAATACATTGTCCGGGAAGGTCGGCCCATCGACGAAGTCCTCTTTGCCGATTACACCTTCCTGAACGAGCGACTCGCCGACCACTATGGAGTTGAATTGGCCATCGTGCCAGGCACCCAAGTGGGGCGGGTCGATAGTATGAGCCGTTTCAAGCGGGGCGGTCTGCTGGGGCTCGGTGCCATTTTGGCCACGACCTCCGCCCCCCTGCGCACCAGCGCGGTCAAGCGGGGCGATTGGATTACCCGCAGGGTCCTGGGGACCCCCGTTCCACCGCCCCCCGGCGATGCGGGTTTCATCCCGGCCGATGATGTCCTTGACGATGGCTTGACCGTTCGTGAAAGGTTGGAGGCCCATCGCAGCGATGCAACCTG
>JADFHU010000506.1 GCA_022567055.1 Planctomycetota bacterium | reverse complement strand
AACCATAATCAAGCACGAAGCTGAAGACGGATCGGACCTCGACCAGGGCGATGGCTGTCGCGATCGTTCCGATCAGCACCACGGCCGCGCGATCGATGATCATCTTTGTGGTCAGCGACGCATTCATTTTGAAGACGCGCACGAGCAAGTCGTGGCTTACCGACGAAGCGGCTACCAGCAGTTGTGAGTCTGCCGTGGAACAGATGGCGGCCAGGATGGCGGCGATGATCATGCCGCCGATGAAGCCCGGCACGATGCTGGAGTCGCGTGCGATGATCGGCAGGATTTGCTCTGGATCATCCAGATGTCCAAAATAGACCCGGGCCGCCATCCCCAACAGGACGGCGCCCGTGAACAGTATCAGCACCCAAGCCGAGGAGATCATGCCCCCGCGCCTGATCGCGCGCCGATCCTTCACCGCCATGAGCCTGACGAGGACGTGTGGTTGTCCCGGGTTGCCGAGCGGGACACCGAGCCAAAGCGCCAGGAATCCGATCAGTGCGAATCCCGATTTTCCACCAAATGCGTCCGTGAGTGACGCCCCATCCGGCTGGGCTCCGAGTTTCTCCCAAAACGCAACGGGACCGCCGACCTTCCCAATCAGGATGGCAGGCAATAGGATCATAGTCAGGATCATGATGATCGCCTGCACGACGTCGGTCCAGGCAATCGCGCGGAAACCTCCCGTCACCGTGTACAACAAAACGATGCCCGCTCCCAGCAACACGCCAATCGGGTAATTCCAACCGAAGGTGCCGGCAAATGTCTTGCCCGCGGCATTCAATTGCGCCGCCACGTAGGCGGTCAACATGGACAGAATGATTAGGACACCGACACAACGAATCAGCACCGCGACCGGACCGCGAAATGGCGCAGCCAACACATCGGGCAGAGTCAGCGCATCGTGTTTTTCGGACTCGCTCCTTAGCCGCCACGCCAACACAAACCAATTGAAAACGAAGGCGGCGAAGGTTCCCACGACGATCCACAGCGCGCCGGCCCCGACCTTGTACGCCATGCCGACAAGCCCCAGCGTGACCCAACCGCTCTCCGCCGAAGCGGACGACGAAAGGCCCGCTACCCACGCTCCCAGCCGGCGGCCGGCCAAGAAGAAATCAGACGCCGATCGCTGGGCAAATCGGGCACTGTAGGTGCCCAGCGCCACAATTGCCGTGGTGTAAACGATAAAGCTAACCAGAACGGGATCCATTTAATTCGGGAGATCAAGCAAGGCAATAGAGGGAAAGGGGACTGGCG
Organism: Planctomycetota bacterium; assembly: GCA_022567055.1. Taxonomy (GTDB): domain Bacteria; phylum Planctomycetota; class Phycisphaerae; order Sedimentisphaerales; family Anaerobacaceae; genus JAIPFM01. Next base: position 3,577 of record JADFHU010000506.1, on the reverse strand, counting down.
GAAACTCAAAAGAGCTAATTCAAAAAATCAAAAGCCCTTTTCCCTTTTCTGAAGAACCACCGTACTTAGCCACGGTTGTGAATTTGCATCGTACGGCGTCTTCGGGTCGCGGTCGTTTACTATTTCAAGGTCTCAGCAAAACACGCAACGCTGCCATCCTCCAGGGTTAAGAACAGACGATGATTCGCAGCCGCGGCACCATGAAAGACTGGCGGCGCCGTGAGCTGGTGCTCGCCGATCGTTTTTCCATCGGTTTTGCGAATCCGTCGCAACACCGCACCCAGACGTCCTTCGAATGCGCCCAGGGGATCGTTCGGGTTTACGGTGTCAGGCGGCCCGGCCACGCAGAGTTGGTTATCCGTTACGACGAGAGCCCGCCCCCGAATCGGCACGCGTTGAGACCAGGTGCTCCTGCCGCTGGTCAGGTCGCTGGCAAACAGTAGGTATCCTTTCTTGCCGGGGGTAAAGTAGACCTTAGGATCGAGTCCCTTCAGACTGTCAAACATGCGTAGGCAATAGGCTTTCGAGTCGTCGCAAACCAGTACCCGTGCGTGACCGCTCTTTCCCATAGACCAGGGCATGCGTTTGAAATAGGCATCGTCCAGGAAACCGCCGACCGCCTTTAGCTGAGCTTCACCGGTTTGTGGGGTAAAGTGACGATCGAACTTGGAGGCGCGCATGAACAGGGAGTCTCCTTCCAGATAGAGGATGTCCGGCAGATAGCCCATGGGGAGCTGGAAGTTCTGTTGAATGTCGTCGACACCGTAATGGGGACCTGAGAGGGTCTTTTCGTGCAGCACTCGGCCACTGCGGGTATCCACGGCGACCATGTGCACGCCGCCATCGAGATGGGAGGAGCGCCCGGCTGCGAAGTAGCCCACGCCGCGCTCCACCAACACGCTGCCGTGCACGGGCCAAGCGGATTCGAATTGCCCGTGTACGCCGATAAGCCGATCCTGGGGTCCACCCCGCAGACGCCAGATGAGTTGGCCATCGGCTGCCCTCACGCAGTAAACCCAACCGTCTGCTGAGCCGAATAAGAGGGCGCCGCGTTCGTAGGTAGGGGGTGAATCAATGCGCGCCCCGGCAGTGAAACGCCACAACTCCCGACCGTCCTGCACGTGTAAGGCAACGATCTGATGTTCGTCGATCAGGGGAACAAAAGCCCGTTCGCCCACGCTAATCGGAGCGCCCACGCGGGTGCCGACCGGCACCTGCCAGGCCAAGGTCATGTGCTCTGGCAACATCGTGTGCACTGAACCGGAGCGTGCTGCGTCACCACGCAAGGTGGGCCAATCAGAGGAAGTGTGAAGGGTGACGGGTGAAGGATGAATGGCGTTGTATGCGATTCCTTTTTCTAAACGGTTTCCTTTTGCTTTCACCCTTCCGTCTTCACCCTTCACCCTTCTTTTCGGAGCCAGGGCATTGAACCCACTCAGTTTTTCGTCGATGTAGCACTTGCAGGGATGGGGTGGTGCGTATTGCAGGCCGTTGGCCGGCATCATGCCCATATGGCAGGCACCGCGTACCCAATTGTTGACCGTGTGTGCGCCGCCCCTTAGATCGATGAACTCGCTGCCGCGTCGGCTGGTAATAATGTAGTTCACTGTGGCCTTGTTGCGGTAGCAGCGATGGTGGTGGTTGGCCTTGAAGATCTTTCCCAGAGAGACTTCCCGCTTCACTACACCGCTGCGCAGATCGTATCCCTTTATACTGACCGGCCAGAGACTACTGCCTCTGCCCCCTTCGAGTTTTTCTTTGACCAACTCAGCACTCCAGGTCCAGACTAAGCCATCGATGACAAAGACGTCCTGCCACTCGTACCAGAGGTGCTGCAGGTACTTTTTCGGCTGTTGCCACAGGATTTGGCCTGTCGTTGCGGAGAAGGCCGCCAGTTGATTCGGGCTGGCGTGTACGACGACTTCGTCCGTGACAATCATGGCGCCGTTCCAGAGCTTCTTTTGCGTGTTGATGCGCCCGGCATTGAAATCGGCTTTAACCAGGGGGAAAGCGCTGCGCCAGCGTTGGCGCCCGGTGTATAAATCGAGGCCGACTATGCTGTCACCGTCAATCAAGGCGACGGTATTACCGTGGGCTGCTAGATCCAGAGTGGGATCCACTTTTGCGGGCTCAACGTTGCCGCCCCTGGCCGTGAAGCGATAGTAATCGACGGTCGTGCCCGCATAGCTCTTCTCGGATTGCCAGATGATTTGACCGTCTGCCAGGCTAATACGCTTGATGACGGCCCTATCATCCTGCAGAACCGTCAGCACCAATGAGTCGTCCAGATGTAGGATCTCGGAGGTGCGCTCCGTACCCGCGAACGTGCGGAGGATCTCGCCGGTGCGCCCGTCCACTTCACTGACCGGTGCACGAAAACCCAAGGTGACATAGAGTTTTTCACCGGCAGCCACCAGCCGTTTGTCGAGGTTCAGGGGTATCACTCCCGGACGCGGGGTAAACCAGGACGGCTTCCATTGGCGCCAGCCCCAATCCTTGATCGGACGCTTCCAGAGCAGCGTGCCATTGAATGCGTCACGCGCCTGCAGAAACCACTTGTCAGGGGGTGACTCGGGGCCGGCCAGACTCGTGGGTGTTTCGTTGACAATGAAGTAGAGACGTCCCCTCCCTGTCACCAAACAGCGGAGATTCGTGTCGGACTCGTGCGACTGGGCCCACGTGGGTCCGGCGATCCATTGATAGTGCCGCGGTGGCCCCACAATGGAGTCCTGTGCCACGGGATTGCCGTCCGGACCGTGTAAGAAATGGGTCCATTCGTCGATCTGCTTGGGCCACGCCTTGGTGATTTTCAGCCAAGGCGTGTCGAGGTCCATGGATTCGACATGAGCGGCGCCGAGCCCACGCAGGGTTTCGGCGAGCTGTTGGTTCCATGCGCTCGTGTCACCGGCGTCGTCGGTGGGGATGCGAATATAGGCTGTGCCCAAAGGCGTGAGTACACGCAGCAGCTCATCCAATGCCAAATTGTCCCGGCCAACGGCACTGCCCTCCGCCACAACCACCAGGTTAACCAGGTTGTCGGTATAGGGTAGGCGCAGGCCGTCGAAACGAATGGCCGATACCCGCCCGTAGCAACCGGCCTCCTGTATGGCCTGGCGTGCGCGCTCGACTCGATCTTTATCTGTAGCGAGAGTTTGAACCACAAAGCGTTCATCACGGCCTAATGCCAGCGTAAGATTAACATCCTCACCATCGATGACGACAATCATACCGCCAGGTAGCCCACTGCGGCTTATCAGCATAGCCGCCGTTTCGGCATCCGAGGATATTTTTTCTGAACTCGCCCCCAACCCCACAGACGCAACAAATGCCCACAAAAGGCTGGTCCTTTTCATGTTCAGCTCCTTTAGGGACCGGCAAGAAATAACTTGGACTTTTGAATGCCCAATTGCACCTCATCTTTGATCGCTTCTCAATCGCGACATCCGCGACGTAGAACAGCTACGCCAGCCTTTTTCTGAGTCCTATTAATTAGACCTTTTGTCGAACTACGGGCTGGAAAGGGCTCACCTAAATCGGAAATCCAACTTGTAATTATAGAGCCATGGCACTCTCGGAT
>JADFHU010000028.1 GCA_022567055.1 Planctomycetota bacterium | reverse complement strand
TATCGCTCAATCGGGCGCGACCAAATATGGAGCACACTTGGACCCCAAATTGTCCAATTTATTTCTTGCCGATCCCTTATCCCTTATAGGGCAGTTCATACCCCTTGCGATATGACCGCCGCACCAGTGCATTGGCCTCAGCACTATTGGTGATCTCCACCTTCATCGGATCGAATCTGAGATCGGCGATGCCGGTCCGGTAGGCGATGTTGGCGAGGTTGCAGAGATCCGAGGATACCGCGCCTCGCTCGATCGGGGAATTCAACAGGGACGGATCGTTCGCCCGCACAGCCGTCAGGAAATTCTGCACGATGCCCTCAACCGGTTCCGACGATTTGACCTGGTAACTGTCACCGTCGTTCGGATAGACAATCACACCTTTGCGCCCGAATTCCATCCTGCCCTTGGTCCCGTACGCGACATTGCCGTTGTCATGGCCTTCGAGTTTGTAATCCGTGTAGAGCCGCTGTTCGAAGATGATCTGGCCATCGTCGTAATCGAAAATGGCCATGAGCGTGTCCGGCGTCTCATGGTCGTCGTTGTAGTAGAACATACCGCCCGTGGTAACCATGCGGTTCGGATACCGATCACCCATCGCCCAGATTGAAACATCGATCTGATGGATGCCGTCGTTGACGACGTCGCCTCCACCGTAATCCCAGAACCAGTGCCACTCATAGTGCCAGCGGTTCTTGGTAAACGGAACCTTGGGCGCGGGTCCGAGCCATAGATCGTAATCAACGCCTTCCGGCGGAGTCTTGGGTTTCGCCTTACCGATTTTCCCGCGGTGCTGGTGGTTGATTGCCTTGTGTACATAAACATCGCCGATCGCGCCTTCACGCAACAGCCTAATGCCTTCGATATGATCGCCTTTACTGCGCCGTTGCGTCCCGTGCTGGACGCATTTGTTATACTGTTTGGCGGCTTTCTTCAGCAGGCTGGCCTCGTAAATGTTGTGGCTGCACGGTTTCTCGACATAGACGTGCTTATCTGCCATGAGGGCCGCCAACGCGATCGGGGTATGCCAGTGATCAGGGGTGGCGATGCTGACCGAGTCGATCGACTCGTCCTCGAGTAGCTTGCGGAAGTCTGTGTACGTTCTAACATTCGTCGCCGCATTTTCCGCTGCTTTTTTGAGGTTCTTCGGGTCGACGTCGCACACCGCCACAACCTCACAGCCGGTGCTGTTCTGGAAACTCCTGACGTGGCCCCCGCCCTGGCCGCCGGTTCCGATCACGGCATGGTTGATCGTCTCATTGGGAGACAATTGTCCCCATACCCTTGACATAATTAACGGTGCAACGGTCATGCCAGCGCCCGTTGTTTTAACGAACTCACGTCGTGTCATTTCAGACATAGTCTTTTCCCTTTCTAGGCTCTTGCATCAAACCCACAATCAGATTTCCTCTGAATTATTGCTGTCAGTGTATACAACGTCAACATTGACGCCCAGAAAAAAACCAGGTAAGCTTCTGACGTGCCCGTTGAAGCAAGAAAATACGCCTGAACTCAATAAAATGACAACACTTAGTCCAAACATCTGGAGGCAAAACATCATGAACACTCTGCGAATGGGAGTAGCCGTGGCCCTTTTCGGGCTTTGCGCTGCAGGCATTGGCACGCCGTTGCAGGCCGAGGAAGTGGGCGGGGCAGTGACAAAATACGTGAGATTTAAAGTCGCCGATAGAGTGGTGTATGGAATTGTAGAAGGAGAACGTGTTCGGGAGCTGTCCGGCGATCTTTTCCAGCTCTGGGAAAAGACCGACATTACGCATCCGCTTAACAAGGTCACCCTCCTGGTGCCTACGACGCCTACCAAGGTTGTTGCCCTTGCATTGAACTACCGTAGTCACCTGGGCGAGCGGGTGCCCCACAAGGATCCCCAGGCTTTCTTCAAGGTTCCATCGAGCCTGCTACGGCACGAGGCGACGATCCAACTTCCCACCGAGAACGTCCACTATGAGGGCGAGTTGGTACTTGTCATTGGAAAGCGTGCCAAGGACGTGGACGAGGCAGATGCACTCGACTACGTACTGGGTGTCACGTGCGGAAACGATGTTAGTGCTCGCGACTGGCAGGATAATGATATCCAATGGTGGCGGGCCAAGGGTAGCGACACCTTCGGACCCTGTGGGCCATTCATCGTATCAGGACTGAATTATGACAATCTGAACCTTGAGTTGCGCGTGAATGGCAAGCCGCGACAACAGACGAATACAAACTTGCTCATTCATGATACAGCGAAAATTGTAAGCTTTCTCTCGAAGCATGTGACTCTCGAACCGGGTGATCTGATTTTTACCGGGACGCCGGGCACGACGCAAGCCCTGCATCCCGGCGATGTGGTCGAAGTTGAGATCCAAGGAGTGGGCGTGTTGAAGAACAACGTTGTACGCAAGGACAGATGGAAGGAGAACGAGCCATGATCCGACGCAACATTCCCATGACCCGCCGTGCTTTCCTCCAGGATTCTGCGGTGGCAAGTCTCGTAGGGTGTTCGGCAACGGCTCTCTCGACACCCGCTTCCGCACCAGCCCGGTCTCCCGGAAAAAGACACTACCGCATCGGCGTGATTGGCAGCACAGGCCGCGGTGACTATGGCCACGGACTGGATACAGCTTGGTTCGCCTTTCCGAACTGCGAGATAGTGGCCCTCGCAGATGACAATGAGAAAGGACGAGCCGAGGCGGAAAAGCGGCTTGGCCTAAAAGAATCCTTCAGCGATTATCGTGAGATGTTGGATGAGGCCAAACCGGATATTGCCTGTGTTTGTCCACGCTGGATGGACCAGCATCACGACATGGCTCTGGCTGCCGCTGAACGCGGCATTCACATCTACATGGAAAAGCCATTCGTCCCGACGCTCGAGCAGGCCGACGAAGTCGTCGCTGCTTGCGACGGGAACGGAGTGAAGTTTGCCCTCGCCCTACGGACTCATTACAGCCCCAAGTTGGCCCGTGTAAAGCAATTGATTGCGGACGGTGTTATTGGTCAGGTGCTCGAATACCGCTGCCGTGGTAAGGAAGATCATCGCGGTGGTGCGGAAGACCTCTGGGTGCTTGGTATTCATGTTCTGGACATGATCCGTTTTCTCGCGGGCCATCCAAGCTGGTGCTCTGCGCATATGTGTCAAAACGGAGAGCCGGTTTCTAGGAAACACGTGGTCGAAGGTGACGAAGGCATTGGGCCGCTCGCGGGTGATGTTGTGTACGCAACGTGGGGCATGCCGGATGCTACGGTTGCCTATTTTGGATCACGCCGGAAAGCAATGGGTGATCCCTCACGATACGCCCTGCAAATTCTTGGGACTGAAGGCATCATCGAAATTCGGGAGGGCACTTTACCATCGGTCAAGTACCTTGACGATCCAAGCTGGTGTCCCGGCCGTAGCGGAGCCCAGTGGCAGGATGTCTCATCGGCCGGTATTGCTTTGCCTGAACCACTCAGCGGTCCTCAATACGAGGCTCGCCATGCGCTTGGGATACGGGATCTCTTGAGCTCCATTGAGAATTCACGTCCGCCCTTGTGCAACGTCCATGAATCACTCGCTGTCACTGAGATGATCATATCCGTTTTTGAATCTCATCGTCAACGCAAGCCGGTGTCACTCCCACTGGAAACGCGCGATCATCCGTTCACCAGGCCATTTCCGGTGTAAGTGCGCTTGTCAACCGCCAATGGGACCACGGTAGCACCACAGAACAGAGCATAAAGGCCCTCTGGAACATTCACAGATGGGGCCGCAAACGACCCGTATCTGTTCTCACGAGTAAACAATCGCTTTGTAGAGTTCCTTGTCGTTGCAATAGGCCAGACAGGTGACGAGCGGGAACCCTAGTCTCTCTTTCATAGTCCGGGCACGCTACGAAATCCTCATCCAACCGGCAAACACTTTCACCCGCGTAGGCCATAGCCCCTTGGAGCAGAAGGAGTTAGGTGGATTTGATTTTTGCACCCCACGGGCGCCGGTTCATCATTGTCTGAAGTCTCGTGGATCTGCGTCTACTGATAGGAGATTAGATTTAACAACCATAGAAATGATTACATGCCCGAGGAGAAGGCCGATCAATGGAAAACAGCCCTGCTATTCGTCACGACAAACCCAATGGAATAGGCCCTCCCGCCGCCAAATGCCCCTAAAAGGCATTATTCTGTTTGTTGAACCGCAATGCTAGGCCTGGCTTTGCCCCCGTGTGTCGCTCGTGATCGAGAACTAGTTCACCATTAACAATCACATAAATAATGCCCTTGTTATAATGAAACGGGTCGGTGAAATCAGATTGATCGATCACCTCACCAGCATCGAACACTGCGATGTCCGCAAACATCCCTTCCTTCAGCAAGCCTCGATCGCGCAGACCGATCTTGGCGGCATTCAAGGAGGTCATTTTGCGCACAGCCTCTTCAAGGCTTAGTAAATTGCGTTCGCGAACGTAGCGTCCGAGCACGCGCGGAAAGGTTCCGAAGTTTCGCGGATGCGGATTGCCACGACGCAAGATGCCTTCCGTGGCTAAAGCTGATCCGTCCGAGCCAATCGAGCACCAAGGTTGCGACATTACCAGGTTCATATCCTTTTCCGTGTGATGCGCATAAATCGTTGCGATCGAATCGTTCTTCTCGATGATAAGGTCAAACATTTCGTCCAGCAAATCAGGCTTGGGATTTTTGCCTTCGGTCCGCTGTCGCATGACCCTATCCATGGTCATCCCTTTATACTCGTTGTCAGCGCTGACCTGCATTCGGCTCCAATCGCCGCCGACCGCTGTGTAGTGATTGTACCACCCAGGCACCCCGTTCAGGATATCCCTCTTCATCCGTTCGCGGTCCCCTTTATTCTTAAGACGCAAGATCATCTTACCCCAGCCGCCCTCGTGCGCCCACGGCGGGATGATGCTCCCCAGGTTATTGTTCCCGCGAGTATAGGGATAAACATTGGCTTGAACGTTGACGCCTCGCTGACGAGCTTTATCGATCAGAGCAATGACTTCATCCATTCGACCCCAGTATTTTTGGTCCGCAATTTTTATGTGAATGATGTCCACTGGCACGCCTCCACGTTCTCCAATCTCGATTGCCTGTTTCACGGCTTTAAAAACGCCCAAGCCTTCGTTTCGAATATGCGAGGAATAGATGCCTCCGTATTCGCGCACCACGCTGCAAAGTTCGACTATCTGATCAGTAGTCGCCAACAGGCCCGGCGGCGTCATCAGCTGACTAGACATTCCAAAGGCGCCGTCTTCCATGGCTTCCGCCAACAGCACTTTCATTTTCTCGAGATTCTCACGGGTCGGTTGATCGAACGAATACCCCATCACGCACTGCCATAAATTATTCAGCCCGACATAGGACACGATATTGACAGAAATCCCTGCGCGTTCGACAGCGTCCAGATATTGTCCGAGGGTGGCGATGTGTTCGATCTTGCCCTTTACGGAGAATGGTCTCGGCGCCAGCTTTCCTTGGTAAGGCGCCGCAGAGAATCCCTCGCCGACAACTTCCGTCGTCACGCCCTGCCGGATTTTACTTTGTGCATGGCCGTCTTCAAAAAGCAACTGATCAGAGTGTGAATGAATATCAATAAACCCTGGGGCAATGACTAGCCCCCGCGCATCGATAATCTTTATTGCAGAATCCGAAATGTTCCGCCCGATCTCCACTATCCGATCTCCCTTGATAGCAACATCTCCGAAGAACCATGGATTGCCCGTACCATCAACGATTTGCCCACCTCGGATGAGAAGATCAAACCGGGAATCGTCCTTTTGTGCAGTGAGTGGAAGAAGAAAGGCTGCTAGGAAGACTGATACCGTAAACAAAAAGGCAATCCTTGAGCAGATAGAAAATCTATTTAGCTGAAAAATCCTGGTGAATTCAGCCGCAGGTCGGGATTGATGAGTCATTAAATCTATCATTTTCATAATAATGGTTACGTCTGCGAAACGGAGAAATGGGAACAGACGAGAGTCTGTCGATCCACATGAAAAGGTTCAAGTAAAATCAACCTGTTTTCCTCATCCTCAGTCTACAATGTGGGTACATTTATTCATACAGGTCTCGAATCATAACATCTAACCGCTTGCCAATTCAGTTACTTATGCTATCCGTCGGATTAATAGCATGCAAGCTCAATCTGGAGGATAGCGATTCCTATGGAAACGCCTCCTGATCAGTCAGCAGAATGGCTCAGCATTCCAATCATTGCCACAATACGTACTTGTCAACCATGAATGGGGCCACCACTAAACAGCTGACTTCTCACGTATGTTTCCTCACAAAAAGCACTGTCACTCGCATCGTTCATTGAATCGATGCGAAGCAAGAATACCATTTTTCGCCAAAAAAAAGCATTTCTTCACGCTCAATTCGTACGAAATCAGCATCTGTAGCGCCAAAATGGAGTCATATATTTCATGATATGAATTGGCGTCATTCTGGTCGTAAAGAGGGTCGTCTAGGGTGTAGTTCCTGCTTGGTAGACCGCTGTCATTTTGTCAACTGAGGCGGTCCCATTGCTGTCTTTCTTGAGAGACTTTATGGGTATGTCCCGCCTACGTTGAGTGGTCCGATTGACGGTTGACAAGCGCACTAAACCTCCAATCCGCTTTTTGCTTGAATCTTGATAGTTCCGAGGGGTATACTGGGCGTTATCGACAGAAGCCAAAATTCCTAACCGTAAATGCCTATTATTCTTAAGAATTTATCTGGGATTCAACATGTGTCGCTTTTCACGCTTCTGGTCGTTGCTGTGTGTTTCTCGCTAGAAGCAGCGCCGACTGCAACGGCCGGCGGACCGTATAGCGACTTTAAGCATTTCACTGTGCAGTACTGCACCGATTGCCACAATCCGGAAAAACGCAAGGGGAAGTTCGATCTCGAGAGCTTACTCGAACAAGGCTTCAACATAGATTCCGAAGCTAGGGAAGCAGTCCTTTGGATGTTGCAAGAGCGGGAAATGCCACCGGCGGACAAGCCCAACCTCCCACGCCCCAGCGAATCGGAATACGTTGCTGCCATCGCTTTCCTTCAATCAATGGCTGCTTTCGACAAACACGCCGGCACCCCGTCTGTCGCTGTCGCACCATCGGATATCGCCAACTCTGACATCGCCACCCATGAGTCCTTCTTCCTCGAAATACTCTACCCGGCAATGCATGCGGTGCAGTGCCATCGTTGTCACAACGACAACGGCGTGGCCTCGGACACAGTGCTCGAATTTCCTGGGGAGCAAGCTGACGGCGAGCAGGTGACCGCCTTCGGTCTGAAGCTGATGGATCTGATCGATCGCGAGAATCTCCAGCAGTCGCTGCTGTATCTCAAGCCAACGAACCGCGAAGAACACACGGGCGGCGCTCGCATCAAACCAGGCAGCGATGAGGAGCAGGCGCTGTTGCGGTGGATCAAGTATCTGGCCGGACTGTCGGACGAAGAGACTCGGCAGGCGCGTGAACGTATTGCGCAGGCCGAAAAACGCCCATTGAGCAGATTGACCGTGCGCCGGTTAACGCACAGCCAATACAACAATACGGTGCGTGATCTGCTGAATGATCAAACGCAGCCTGCCAACCGATTCCCAAAAGAAGACTTTGTCCGGGGCTTTAAGAATCAGTCCGAAGGGCAGGGCATCTCGCCGCTGCAGGCCGAGGCGTATAGCAAAGCCGCAGAGCGCCTGGCAGTGGCCGCCTTTCGTGGCGGAGACCATTTGGGGCTGCTTCCACGCGAACCCACGTCGCTGACCGACGAACGGTGCGCAAAAGAGTTCGTGCAACAGTTTGGCCGCAAGACATTCCGCCGCCCATTAACCGAGGGGGAAGCGACCGTCTACACGACATTGTTTCTCGAGGATGCCGCACGTACGGGAGACTATTTGTCCGGCGGAAGAATTGTGGTCGAGGCGATGCTGCAGTCCCCACATTTCCTGTTTCGGGTCGAGCGGGGACCGGACAGCGCGTTTGAGCAATACGAATTGGCCAGCCGCCTCTCCTACTTTGTTTGGGACACGATGCCAAGCGAGGAGATGTTTCAAGCCGCCGGGTCAGGGGAGTTCTCCACGGCTGAGCAGGTGAACTCCTGGGCACAGCGCATGCTGGAAGACCCCCGTGCTAAGGCTTCGATGGAAGAGTTTCTCGCACAATGGGTCCGCTTCGATCGCGTGCTGGAAGCGACGCGTTCGCGCCGATTTCGCCAGTTCAGCACGGAAACCGCCGCTGCCATGGTCGAGGAAACAACCCGACTGTTCAATCACCTCGTCTGGGAAGACGAGAACTTCATGGAGTTCTACACGGCCGATTATACATTCCTCAGCACCGAACTGGCTGAGATCTACAACATGCCGTTACCACCGTCGGAATTCGCCAGAGTATCGTATCCCGCCGATTCGGGCCGCGCCGGAATCTTGGGCCATGGTTCGTTTTTGGTGGCGACCAGCAAGCCGGCGGAAACATCTCCCACAGAACGTGGATTGTTCATCCGCAGCCAGTTTCTGTCGCATGAAGTGCCTGCGCCTCCTCCCGGGGTGAGCACGTCTTTGCCGGAAATCACGGAAGAAAAACCGATGACGAACCGTGAGCGCTTGGCGATTCACCTCAACAGCGAAGCGTGCGCGAGTTGCCATCGTCTGATTGATCCGATTGGTCTCGGCTTCGAACAATACAACCCGATCGGCTCATTTCAGAAACAGATGTCGGTCATCGTGGGCAGCGGTCGCGATGGCAAAAGAATCGAGCTGGACCTGGACACGTCAGCACACATTCAAGGGATCGCCAATTCGGAATTCTCGACGCCCAGAGAGTTGGGCCGCGTTCTCGCCGCAAGCGAAGCCAGCCAACGAGCAGTCGTCAAGCAGTTGTTTCGCTACGCGTTCGGACGGCAAGAGACTCCGGACGATGAGCCGGTGATTGACGCAATGCTTGGTGACTTTCGTAACTCCAACTACCGCTTTCGCGAACTGATCATATCCTTGGTGACTTCCAGATTGTTCTTGCAGAAAGAAGAGGGGTAATCATGGCATATTCCCAAAAGCTGTCGCGGCGTACATTTCTCAGAGGGATCGGCCTTTCGGGCGCCGCCATCACCGTCGGTCTGCCTCCCCTGGAGCAGATGTTCAATTCCAATGGGACGGCGTATGCAGCCGAGACCGGCGCTGCCGAGCCGATCGAGACCCGGTTTGTGCTGTGGTTCAACGGCAACGGCATCGTCGAGAAGTATTGGATTCCTCGGCAGGATGGCGAAGGCTTTGAGATCACGCCGTGCCTAAAACCGCTGGCCCGTTTTCGCGATGACATTCACGTGATGAGCGGAGTTGACAATTCGGCGGCCCGATCGTCTGGTCCGGGTAACGGCCACCATAAATCGATGAGCGGCTTAGTTTCGTGCGAAGGATTCAGCGGCCGCGGCGCCGGCGGCGTTTCGATCGATCAGACGATTGCGCAGCGTATCGGTAACAACTCACGATTTCGCTCGCTGCAGATTGGCGTTTGTCAGGAATCATTCGGCGAAAGCATTCAGCGCAACATGAGTTGGGCCGGACGCGATCGCCCCCTGCCTCCGGAAATGATTCCGCGCCGACTGTTCGACCGTTTATTCGGAACCAAGGACGAGTATTGGATCGAGCGGAAGAAGAGCATTCTCGACGCAGTCAGCGACGAAGCAAAGTCGCTCAAAAACAGCCTCGGCTACGGCGACCAGCATCGACTTGAGGAATACCTGACGTCGGTGCGAAGCCTGGAACGATCGGTCGCCAGCCTGCCGCCTGAATACTCGCAGATCGTCGAGCAGCCCTCCGAAGGTGGGGATTTGAAGGACTGGCCGCGAATCGCGAAACTGCAAACCGACCTGTTGGTCCACGCGCTCGCTTCACGCCAGACACGCGTGGCCTCGTACATGCTGACCAAGTGTCAGGGGCTCTCGCGGTTCCCGTGGATGGGTTATACGTACAATCGGCACCACGGTTACACCCATAGTCAGACGACGTCGCCGGCCGGACAGCGGATCATGCGCGATATTAACCGTTGGCATGTCGAGGAGTTCGCCTACCTGGTCGCCAGACTGAAGTCGATTCCCGAAGGGGACGGCACGTTGCTCGATAACACGTGCGCCCTGTTCATGCACGAGCACGCCGAGGCCAATTCTCACAAGAACTCGGGACTGGCCATGATCGCCGCGGGGCACGCCGGCAATATGAAGACCGGCTGCCATACCCGCGTCACCGGTACGGTGGGCGACTTGTATCTGACCCTGGCCGAAGAAGTGGTCGGGGCGCCGATCGGGAAATTCCCGACCGCTGACAAAAAACTGACCGGGATTGTTTGAGCGGAGAGGGCCAAGAAAGTGCGAGTTGCCTCACGGGTCGTGCGTGAGTCGTCGTGTTGACGTCTTAGCGGTCGCGCGCTCCATCGGGCACATCGATCTCTGGTGATTTCCACCAACTGATCGCGCAGCCGGGCATCGCTTGGCGGACTGACGCGATTTGTTCCGTTGTCGATTCGACGTCGCCGATGAAGAGTTGCTTGAGGCCGTCATGCTGGGCGAGTTTCAGGAGCCCCACGCCGGTAATGTTCGACTGCGTGAGGTCAAGCATCTCCAGTCGCTTCAACTCGAGGAACTGTGGAATCGCTTCGTCGTCGATACCTTCTGTCCGGCTCAGAGTTAGTCGCCGAAGGTTCGGTAATTCGGCGAGCGCTGCGATTCCCCGTCCGGTCACACGAGTATTGCTCAAATCGAGCGTATGCAGGTTCTTCAAGCGCGCCAGCTTGGCCACGCCTCGGTCGGAAATGACTGCGTCACTCAGCTCCAAAACCTCCAGTTGTTCCAATTGCGCGATTTTGTCAATGTTGAAGTCGGTCACCGCAACACTCCACTGTCCGGAATCGGTGCGCTGTCTGGTTCCAATATTCAATTTCCGCAACGCGGGGAGCAACTTCAGCAACGGGAACGCCACGCCGCTCATCTTGTTGCCGCCGAACGAAAAACTCTCCAATTGATCGAGGTCGGCCAGGTTCTCAATCAGTTCGTCGCTCACACGGCTATGACCGACGTCGAGAAACTTGAGCTTGGTCATTTTGGAGACATGCTCGAAAACCGTGCTAGTGACCTTTGTCCCGCGCAGGTTCAGATATTCCAGATTCCGCCAATGCTTCAGATGGGAGATGCCGACGTCCGACACATATTCCGCGTAACGCAGGTTGAGAACTTTGACGTTTTCCAGCGGCGTCAGTTGTTCGAGGCCGAGATCGGTAATCTTGGTGTAAGCCAGATTGATGTTCTCCAGGTTTGGAAGGGTCGCCAACTTCCCCAGATCCGCATCGGTGATCCAGGCATTGCGTAAATCGACGGCCGTAAGCTGTCCGGCATTGTTGTGAGCAAACCGACCTCCGACCGATTCAACAAACGTAATGGCGGCCTCCTCGTCGGCGTCGCTCGGCGCGATCGGTGCCGCGCAAAGGCCCATCCGCAACAACCAGGTAATCATCACAGTTTCCTCTCTTCGTGTTGTCAGCTTCTTCCGGAACAGGCAAATCGGTCAACTGCGGCGGCGTTTCGGATCGCTCGACTTGGGATCCCAAATGATTTTGCACTGCGGCACAGCGTCGTGAATCTGCTTGTAACCCTGTTCCGTAAACCGCGTGTGGTAGAGATTCAGTTCGATAAGCTGCGGGAACCCGGCCAGCGCGCCGATAGACGCCTCGGTAACGTGGGTGCTGTCCAGACTCAACTTCCTGAGTTTCGACAACCCGGCAAGCGCTGCGAGTCCCTCGTCACCTACCCCCGTGTAATCGAGATTGAGGGCTTCCAATTCACACAGGCCACCGATGACTTTCATGCTGCGGTCGGTAACGCGTGTACGAATCAAGGAGAGCACTTTGAGATGCTTCAATCCTTCCAGGTTTTGCACGCCGCGTTCGGTAATTCTGGAATAGCCGAGCAACAGACTCGTCAGCCCCGTCATTGACTTGAGATGTGCAAGCCCGGCGTCCCCCACATCGGATCCGCCCAAGTCAAGTCGCTTCAGATGGGGAAGCAAGTTCAAATGCTCGAGCCCGTCATTGGTGAAATTGGTGTAAGCGAGCGCCACGCCTCGAAGGGATCGAATCTGCGACAACGCCTGCAGGCCCTCGTCGTTGATGGGCGAACTGGATAGGTGAAGTTCCTCGAGCGCAATGTCCTTCAAATACGTCAGCCCCCGACCTTCGACTAACGTATGCGTCAGACGCAACGTGCGCAGGCCGGTCAAGCCGTTCAGGTGCGCAAGACCGTTATCGGAAATCGTCGTACCGCTAAGGTCGAGTTCCCCGAGACCGGTCATCCCCGCCAGATGCTGGACGCCAATATCGCTGACGTCCGTGAACTGAAGCTGCAACTTATGAAGATGTTTTCGACCGGCCAGGTTCGCGAGCAATTCATCGGTCACACTTGTCGAAGCCAGCGAAACCTCTGTCAATCGATCATCCCGCATGATCGCCTGTCCTCCGATCGCGCGGACCCATTGGGCAATCGTGGCGTCCGGTTCGCCCGTGACGATTTTGTCCGCATCCGGTGGAATGGCAGGGCGTACGGAAGTATCCACGAAAGCCACCTGACAGCGTGGCAAAGCAGCCACCAACGAGTCCACTCCGGCCTGGGACGCCCGGGTGTAGCGCAAATCGACGTGACGAAGATTCTCAAGCTTCTTGAGGCAATCGACTCCCACGTTGCTGATCTTGGTGCCGTAAATGTTCAATTCCTCCAGCGCACTCATTCCCGCAAGATGCAGAATACCGGCGTCGGTAATATCGGCACCGAGTAGATTCAGCTTCTTCAGCTTGGTCATCCCGCGCAAATGCTTGATTCCGACATCGGAAATTCGGGTCCCGCCCAAATCGAGATGCTCGATGTTGACGAGTTTGCTGAGAGACTGCATGCCGTCGTCGCTAATCAACGCGTCTCTTAAAAGCAGCCGCCTCAGTTTCGTCAATCCTCGAATCTGTTTGACACCCTCGTCGGTTACCGGGCAGGAAATCAGGTCGAGGGATTCGAGATTCGTCAATGCTGCCAGATGGCGACCGCGTACGTCTGTGTTTTCCAGGCTCAACAGTTTAAGACTGGCGGCCAGCGGCTTAAGCTCTTCGACGCCGTCGTCCTGGAATTTGATTGTCTGGAGGTACGTGTAGCTGAATGTCAGCGCTTCCAACGTCTTGATGCCTGCCAAATGCCGTAACTCGCGGCTGAAGTCGGTGCGGCTGCCGGCACGTGTATTCCACATCGGTCCGGGAAGGTTGACGACTTTCAAATGCTCGAGACCGGTCAGCATCCGCAAATCGGGCGGCACAATATTCGCTCCCACAAGGTCGACCCATTCCAATCGGAAATCGTCCTGGGGGAGTTGGCTTACGTCGCGGATACGTTCGACGTCGCCGACGAGACGCACCGATCCACGCATTTGGATGACCCATTCGGCAGCCCGGCGGTCAAGCGGTCCGGCCGAAAGCGGTGGGGTCAGGACACACAGGCCGAGTAGAATCGCAACGTACGCCACGGCAAAGAAGTGACCCCGACTGCCCCCATGCCGGGCAGCTTCCAGGTCGACAAGGCGGCTGGTCGCCTCGTGCACCAGCGTCGTAGCCTGCGGCGCCTGCCCAGACTGCTCATGCGCCATCTTCTGAGAAGCAAGTTTCCGCGGTTTCGCGTAAACGAGCGGCAACAGCTCATCCGTCGCATTTGTGCTTCCCTCTTCGATAGCATTTAGAATACGCGTTACTTCACTCATGTTGGCTCTCAGCTGACACCAATCGTTTGACTAGACCATTGTCCTTGACTATCGTTGGACATGCAAGCTTGAGCATTGGTCAAAGAGGAAGGAGTAAGCAAGGAATTCGGTCCCATTAGTGATCTTTTTGAAGATACTTTACGGGTATATTCTGCCTTCGTGCACTGGTTCCATTGGCCCTTGACAAGTACAATCGATACCTTCCTGGCCAGCTTCTGACAGACAACATTCGATGATGGCACAGAACCGGTTCATCCTCAGGCAACGATGGGAAGCTTAAATTGGCCCTTTCAAGACCGGGTAAGGGCATACCAGGCCAAAATGCAACAGCCCAGAGGCCACCATGGTGGCCTCTGGGCTGTTTTCTCTCTTGATCTGTTTACACTCGGAGGGCATTATTACCTCTACAGATGGAAATCAAATTTCCTATCCTTCGACGGGTTTGGGCCGTTCGATTACAAGATGACACGCACTGATGATGTCTGAAAACGGATATGAATTGAAACCTCGTCAATTACTCACCTTCGTCCTGACCGTTGGAATCCAGGCAGGCTTAATGACTGCCGAGTGTCGCGCGGACATCCGGGCCGGTGCCGCGCAGCGCGATATTACGCCGGCGGCCGGTCTCGAGATTCAGCACTATTTCCGCACGAGTGTCGGTGTGCACGATCCGTTGTTTGCCCGCTGCCTGTATCTGGAAGACGATGCAGGCAATTCGGTGGCAATTGTGTGTCTCGATTTGATCTTCGGCGAATTCGATGCCTGCGATCAGTTGCGCGAGGGAATCCGTATGGAGACCGGGATTCCGAACACTCTGATCAACTTCAGTCACACTCATTCGTCAGCGGCACTCGGGCCACGAGGTCGAACGCGTGTGTCAAACGACGAGGGATCGGCCTGGAACGACGCGACGCTGGATGCGATCATTCAGATCACCAAAGAGGCGAAAGAGCACGCGGAATCGGTTTCGCTCCGGGCGGGACGCGCGGCCTCGCATGTCGGATTCAACCGCCGGCTGCTCAACCAGGATACAGGCCACGTTTACATGGGTGTCAATCGCGAGGGCCCAGTTGTGCCCTGGGTCAACGTGCTGGTCGCCGACAGCAAGGAAACCGGCAAGCCAATTAGTGTCTTGTTCGAAACAGCAGGCCATCCCGTCATCGTTCCGCATACAACCAAAAAGACGAGCGCCGACTTCCCCGGTGCGGCGGTGAAGCGGATTCGCGCAGAACTCGGTGATGATGTCATCGCGATGTTTGGGCAAGGTTGTGCTGGCAACATCAACGGCTTTCCCTTGCGATCCAGTTATACGAATGCCGTCAGTCAGGGCCGTGACCTGGGCGACAGTGTTCTCAAGGCGATCGAAGACAGTGATACGATTGAGTCGGGCACCTTCACCGTGAAGTTTGCCACGGCGTCTCTGCCGTCGCGGCCTCTTCCCACAGAACAGCAGTTGGAGGAATGGCTTGCGAACAACAAGGACAACCCTGACCGCGTCAACCAACTCAACAAGATGCGCGACCTGATTTCGCGCGGCGAGAAACCTCCGCCGCGCCGGCTGGATGCTTATGCCGTGATGTTCGGCGACGAGTGGGTTCTGACCACACTGCCGCACGAGATGTTCTGCCAATACGAACTGTGGATCGATGAAAATGCTCCGTTCAAGCAGTCGATGACGTTTGCCTACACCAACGGGTACGAAGGCTACATCGCGGTTGACGAAGCCTGGCGAATGGGGCACAAAGGCGGCTACGAAGCGGCCTCGCTTCCCAACTGGGGCGGCCAGGTTCATACGAAACACTTCGGGCCGCCGGCCGTTGGCAGTGAGAAGATCATCAAAAACACGCTCATTTCTCTGTGGCCGCAAGGCGCCGCCAAACCTCAACCGGATCCGATTCAGCCTGCCGCAGATGCGCCGCAGCCAATGACGCCCGCGGAGAGCGCCTCGAAGATGCGGTTGCCCGAAGGTTTTCGCATCGACCTGGTCGCGAGTGAGCCACTCATCGAAGATCCGTCCTGCATTGCCTTCGACGAACGTGGACAATTGTTCGTCTGCGAACTGCACGGTTACAACATCGAAGGCCACATCGACGTCACCGAGCTGAATAAGACGGGCGTGCTCGATAAGAAGGTGCGGCGTGTCCGTTGGGAGTTCCTGGGCGGAAAGATCGCCGACGAGGCTGCTAAACGGCAGTACGGCGTTGTCAAGATGTTGACCGACATCGACGGTGACGGCCTGTTGAGCGATCTGCTCGACGATGTGATCGTGAACGACTGGGGCTACGTGCAGACGATGGATGAGCGGATCGCGGAGGATCCGCATCCCGAGAACTACGCTCCAGAACGGTATCGGATGATCCTGACTGAAGTGCATGTACGGCAGCTCCCGCTCGTGGAACGTGGACACAGAGTGGAGATGGTAGAACGCGATGGCCAGCAGGTGGTGGAAGTCCACGATGCGCAGGGCCATGTCGTGACGATGATCCAGACGGTCGCCTTAGCCTTCGCCGACTCGTCTGGAAGCCGCTACTTCCAGGTGCGGAATCGGGCCAACCAGCCCATCGCCTATTTCGATGAGCAGGGAGCTCTCATGATACCCTCGCCTGAGACGGGAAGCGGCATCTACCGAACACAGAACGGTGTGACGATCCATGCAGAGGACCTCATCCCGGAGAACAAGTACGTCACGTACATTGATCGCCACCAGGACGAAGTGATCCAAGGGTTCCAGTTGTCGCTGCCTCGGGATCCTGACAGTCGCCAGCTCGTCATCAACGACGTTCGAAGGATGGTGAGCTTTATCCTGATGGATCCTGGGCACTATGTGGGCCGTGGAGAGACGGGGCGGTATCGCGGACCATTGTACGCTCGGCAGGAAGATTACGACTACCTGGTACAGGAACATGATGTCGATGCCGACCGCATCTTTCTGGTAGGATTCAGCCGGGGGGCGGTGCTCAGCAGTATCGCCGGCGCTGCCGAGACCCGATTGACCGGGGTGGCGTTGTTGCACGGTGGCCATTTCGGACAGCTCGTTCAATCCCACCGGCCCGCTGCCTGCCCCGCCAATTACATCGGGCGCATCAGTCCTCGGCCGGTTCTCATGTTCAACACTACCAACGACGCGTACTTCCTACCGGAAATGACCATTCGCCCGTGGATTCGCCTGGCTCGTGATCCCGTGGAGGTACATTGGACCGACACACCGCATGGGTTTATGTCGGAGGAGGATCGTAGCACGATGCTGGCGTGGTTGCGGAAACGATAAGGAACTACGGCCACGGATGTTTTTTTTGAGCGCGGATTCACCAACGCGTCCTTTAGGACAATGCCTTCCTGCCGAGCGCGCCCTCATCAGGGCGGGACTCCCAAATAGGGTGGCCGCCTCGACCTCAAAACCGTATTCTATCAGGTCGTGAAAGATCCACGCTTCGGCTTTGGGGGAGCCTAGTGAAACACCACAAGTTGCTCATGACCAGACGCGACGTGCTGCAAGCTTTCGGCTTCGTCGGTGGTTCGTCCCTGGTGATGGGTACCATGGACACTTGGGGTCTGATGGGAGCCTCGGCCGGCACCAGCCCGGCGTTGCAGGGCAGGCAGCCGGGTACGCGGGTCATCGTGCTGGGCGCGGGAATCTCGGGCCTGACGGTCGGT
>JADFHU010000027.1 GCA_022567055.1 Planctomycetota bacterium | reverse complement strand
CAAACTGGGCCCTCTGTTTCACATCCAGTGCCGCGTGCTTCACCTTCTCATAGGCCGGAAGGAGCAGGCTTATGAGAATCACGATGATCGCCAGTACCGTCAGCAGTTCGATAATTGTCAGGCCGTGTTGATTGCGTTTCACAGCTCACCTCAAAGTTTATCAACGGATGTTGATTGATTCTGACTCGTCTTCTATTGGGTGCAGTACTGCCCGACCGGTGTGCAGAGACTTGGCACAGGCCGGCTTGCCACCGCCAGCCTGCACTTTCCGCTAGTTGATGTCAAAATTGGTCACATCGTCCCCGGTCCCGTACTCGCCATCCCAGCCTGCGGAGATCAGAATAAAGGTGTCCTCTCGGTAAGGTCTTAGGGCGGTGTCGATCTGTCTGTTCCTCGTCATCTCATAGAAATCACTTTCGTCTCTTCCGAAATCAGAGGCAAGGGTGTGACGAGCGCTCCCGTCGGGCTTTCCGAGCTTCACAAGCTCGTCATTGTCATAGATGTTATAGTAATTGATGCCATTATTCAGCTTCGATAGTTGGGGGCCGTCGTTAGGATCATGCGTGATGCCGCCGGAATTAGCCTTGAAGTAAAGGACTGGCATACCAATCTTGTTGTCTCCGGTGCCACTGTTGACATTTCGCTTAAAGACATCACACAGCACGTAGAGGTCACCATTTGTGTCGTCGAAGGGGCCGATCGAGCCGGGATAGAGATTCGCCAATCGGTAGGCATTTGCATTGTCTGGCGGGATATAAGTGCCTTTCCGCTCTCTTAGGTTTCTCTGCAAATCCTGTGGCGATGGGATGCCCTGTTGGTAGAGCGCACGATTCCCATCAGTGGCCGCCGCCCAAAATCGCGACCGGGGATGGAACCCGAGCAGATCCCGGCCCATCATGGCTTCGGCTAGCTTCATGGCTCCACAGTAATCTTCGCGATTTTGCGAAGTGTCAAGCGCACCGGAGTCCGGGTACTCATTGTCGTAGTCGTTTTTGAACATCTCCAGTCCGGCGCTGATCGCCTTTAATTGCGCGGCCTGGTTCACCCTCATGGAAAACTTCCGCACCTGATTCAGCGCCGGCACCAACATGCCGATCAAGACGACGATGATACTCATCACGGTCAGCAGTTCGATGATGGTGAACGCCCTTGCTTGGTGTGTCTGTTTCGTCTTCATTTCTTGCTCCTTCCAATCGTATATGCATAATAGATTAGTGCAGGTTGTTCTTTCGGTTAGCCTGAACTCAAACCGGTAATCACCTGAATCATGGGCAGGAAGACCGCCATGACGATGACCATCACGATGCCACCGAGTACGACGATCATGACCGGTTCCAGCAGGGACATGAGGCCACCGACCATCACGTCCACCTGTTCGTCATAGTTGTCGGCGATCTTGAGCAGCATTTTGTCGAGGTCGCCGGTCTCTTCCCCCACGGCGATCATGTTGCCGATGATGCCGTCTACGATCTTGCTTTTTTGGAGCGGGGCGGCAAAGGGATCACCCTGGCGAATGGAGTTGTGGACGTTGCCCAGCATCTTGGCATAGACCTCGTTGCCGGCGGTCTCGCGGGTGACGTCAATCGCATCCAGAATCGGGACACCGGCGCTGATGAGCGTCCCCAGGGTCCGTGTCCACCGGGTCACCGCGACCTTGCCGACCAAGCTGCCGATGATCGGCAACCTCAGATTGATATGGTCCAGGACCACGCGGCCCGGCTTGAACAATCGGACAAATCTGAAAAAAAACATCATGCCAAAGGGAACCAGCCCGAGAATGAGCCAGCCAAAATCATACGCGATCCAGTGGCTGATGCCCAAGACCGTCGTTGTTATCCTGTTGAGTTCCCCTCCCACCATCTCCGCGAGGACAGATTCAAACTGGGGGATCACGAAGGTCATGAGGCCGATGAGGATGCCGAAGGCGGCACAGAGAACGACAACGGGGTAGACCATGGCACTCTTGACACGTGCCTGTAGCTTCATCGCCTTCTCTTTGAAGTCGGCCACGCGCGCGAGGATCAGGTCCAAGACACCGCCGGTCTCACCCGCGGCCACCATGTTGACCATCAACTTGTCGAATGCGCGCGGGAACTTGCCGAAGGCCTCTGACAGGGTAGAGCCGCCTTCGATCTCGTCGGCGACGTAACCGATGATGCGCTGGAAATGTTTGAGTTTCTGTTGCTCTTCCAGGATGCGCAGCGAGCGCAGGATGGGAAGACCCGCATCCTGAAGCGTCGAGAGCTGCCGACAGAACTCAGTGACATATTTTGTCTTCACGCCTGCGTGCGCGCCGCGCCGCGCCTTGGGCTTCCTGGCTGCCATCTGTTTGGCCGCGGCCTTTTTGCCGACCGTCTTCGACTTGACCTTGGTGGGGAAATAGCCCAGGTTGCGGATGCGACTGATCGCTTCCTTTTCGCTGAGGGCCTCGATCTGGTCCTTCACCTCGACACCCTCTGAGTCTAGAGCAATGTATTCAAAAAGCGGCATTTCGAATCCTCACAAAAAGCGTTTTCATCCTAACTATTCCGTGCCAGCGATGGTCTCCTTGATGACCTCGTCGACCGTGGTGATGCCGTCGTAGATGACACTGAGCCCGTTTTCCCGCAACAGGATCATCCCGTTCTTGACGGCCTCATCACGCAAGAGATTGGTCGAGGCCTTCTCCATGATCATGCTGCGGATTTTGTCGTTAAAGGTCATGATCTCGTAGAGGCCGAGCCGTCCCTTGTACCCGGTGTTGTTGCAGCGATTGCAGCCCTTGCCATAGTAGAAGGTCTTCTCCTTGATTAGATCTCGGTCTAGTCGGAGTTCGAAGATCTGTTCGTCATCAGGCTCATATTCGGTTCGACACTTGGCGCAGATCCTGCGAACCAGCCGCTGCGCCACCACGCCTTCGACGGTGGCCGTTATCAGGAAGGGTTCGACCCCCAGATCCAACAGACGGGCCACGGAACTCGGTGCATCGTTGGTGTGGAGCGTCGTCAAGACCAGGTGACCCGTCAAGGAGGCCTGCGCGGCGATCTGCGCCGTCTCCAGGTCACGGACCTCACCCACCAGGACGATGTCCGGGTCCTGACGTAGGATCGATCGCAGGCAGGTGGCAAAGGTCAAACCGATATCGGAGCGAATCTGCACCTGCACGACGCCATCCAGATCATATTCCACCGGGTCTTCGGTGGTAATGATCTTGGTGCCAATGTCGTTCAGCGCGTTCACGGCCGCATAGAGGGTCGTCGTCTTGCCGCAGCCGGTGGGCCCCGTCACGATGACGATGCCGTTGGGCTTCTTGATCAGTTGCCGGTAGGTGTTGAGGTCGTGGTCGGAGAATCCCAGTTTTTCCATGTCGAAACTGACCTGCGAGCGGTCTAGAATACGCAACACCACACTCTCGCCAAACATCGTTGGCAGCACGCTGACCCGCAAGTCAACGGGTTTGCCACTCACTGTCAGCGAGATGCGGCCATCCTGCGGCAGGCGCCTCTCGGCGATGTCCAGGTCGGCCATGACCTTAATCCGTGAACTCAAGGCCGCTGCAATATACTTCGGTGGGGGGATCATCTCGTAGAGGACGCCGTCGATACGATAGCGCATCTTGTATTCATCTTCGAAGGGTTCGAAATGGATGTCGGATGCCTTGTCGCGGATGGCCTGCAGCAAGACCAGGTTGAGGAGCTTGCGCACCGGGTTGGACTGGGACAGTTCCTGCAGTTCGTCCAGGTCGATGCTCTGATCCCGTCCCTCGAACTCTGCCAGGAAATTGTCACCCTGAATCTCATGGATGAGTTCGTTGATGCTGGCGTCCGCCCCCCCGGCTTCCTCCTCTTTCTCTTCATAGTGAGTCGCAAGGGCCTCGGCCAGGGCATGGGCATCCGTGACCTTGGCCTTGACCTTGAAGCCCATGAGAGTGCTGAGGTCGTCGGTGGCCTGGAGATTATCGGGATCGTCCACTGCGACGACCAGCTCATTGGTGTCACTAGTGTACTCAATGGGAACGACCCGATAGGTATTGGCCATCTGGGCCGGGACCTTCTCCAAGACCTCCGCCGAAATATCCATGCCATCGATGCTAATGAATTCCATGCCCCGTTGGGCGGCCAGGGCCTGCTGCAATTGCCCCTGGTCTATCAATCCCTGCTCGACCAGGATCTCCCCCAACTTGGGCGTGCCCCCGTTGTCCGCCTGAATCTTGAGGCATTCGCTGACGTTGTCCCTGCTTAGAATCCCCATCTTAATGAGGACTCTACCCACCTGTCTGCCCCGCAACTGCTGGAGGGGAGGCATTTGTCCCATGGAACCGCTGTTTGCCATTATTTACACCTTAAGCAGTGACACTCACGTCATAGTCTCATAGTACCGCACTAAATGCTTTATATAACGGCTTTTACCATTTAGACACCTGGTCATTAGGACATTACTTGGGCAGAGCCTAGAAAGGACCCGTTTCCCAACAGTCTCTCCTAGTTGTCGTCAGGAATGTGCTAGGTCTTGAGGATGGTGCCGACGTCGTCAAAGGCCTTTTTGGCAGCCGCCTTGGCGCCCTTCCGGCCCTTCATGCCTGCAATCTTTTCCTTGGCCTTGGCGTGCAGGGCACCGGGCGACATGGCCTTGTCGAGCATCTCTTCGACGTCGATCTTGCCGATGTCATAGAGCTTCCAAAGATGCTCGTCCAGGAGCTGCATGCCCAGCTTCTTGCCCGTTTGGATGCTGGAATCGATACGGTAGGTCTTGTTTTCGCGGATCAGGTTCGCAATCGCGGGGGTCACCACCATAAACTCGTAGGCAGCGACCCGCCCACGGCCGTTGGCCACCGAGCACAGGGCCTGGGCCAGCACAGCGATCAGGTTGCCGGCGAGCTGAATGCGGATCTGCTCCTGCTGATTCGTGGGGAACACGTCGATGATTCGGGTTATGGTGCCGGAGGCACTGGTGGTGTGAAGTGTACTGAAAACCAGGTGTCCTGTTTCTGCCGCCCGCACCGCCGCTTCAATCGTTTCCAGGTCCCGCAATTCACCCACCAGGATCACGTCCGGGTCCTGCCGCAACACCCTCCTGAGCGCCTCGCTGAAGCTCGGCACATCGTTGCCGACCTCCCGCTGATTGATGATCGACTTCTTATGGTTATGGTAATACTCGATCGGATCCTCGACGGTGATGATGTGACGATCCATGTTTGTGTTGATGTAGTCCACCATGGAGGCAAGCGTCGTCGTTTTTCCACTCCCGGTGGGTCCGGTCACGAGAAACAGACCTCTCGGGCGACGGCACAGGCCGGCCGCCAGCTTGGGAAGACCGATCTGTTCGAAACTGAGCAGTGTGTTGGGAATCAGCCGCAGGACGACGGCGACATTGCCCTTTTGCTTCATGACAGCCACGCGGAAGCGGGCCTTCTCTCCGAAGGCAAAGCCGAAGTCGGTCCCCCCCTCTTCCTGGAGTTCCTGTTGGTTCCGTTCGGGGGTGATACTCTTCATCAGGGCAACGGTATCCGTGGGCTCCAAGACCTTCGTCTCTAGGGCCCTCAGGCGACCATCCATACGAAAGATTGGCGGCCTGCCCACGGTGAGGTGAATGTCGGAGGCATCTTGCTCGTAGCAGGCCTGGAGCAATCGATCCATGTTAACTGTTGCCATTGACTACATCCTCAAATGCGTGTTCTGGGAACGACCCCGGCCAATTCCTAATGTTCAATGACTCCCTCGGTCTGCGCGATCCGCGCCACTTCTTCGGGTGTGGTCACACCGTCGTAAATCTTGAGTTTCCCGTCCTCCATCAGGGTCCGCATGCCTGCCGCGACCGCCGCCCGTTTCAGCTCTGTGGCGGTAGCCCTCTTGAAAGCGAGTTCGCGCAGGGCATTGTTCAACTCGACCATCTCAAAGATCCCCTGCCTGCCCTTGTAACCGGAGCCGGAACAGTTGCTGCATCCGGTGCCCTTGTAAAAGGTGTGCTGCTCGGCCTCCTGCGGGGAGATATCGAGTATCTTCAGGAAGTGCGGATCGGGGTTGGGGTCCTCGCTTTTGCAGTTTTTGCAGATGACACGAATCAAACGCTGCGCCAATATCGCCTGAATGGAACTGGCCACCAAGAAGGGCTTGACGCCCATGTCGATCAAGCGAGTGATGGCACTGCAGGCATCGTTGGTATGAAGGGTGCTGAAGACCAAGTGCCCGGTCAGGGCCGCCTGAATGGCGATATCCGCCACCTCCCCATCACGAATCTCACCGACCAGAATGATGTTGGGCGCCTGGCGTAACATCGCCCGCAGGATCTTGTCAAAGGTCAGGCCGATCGCCCCCCGCACCTGACACTGATTCATGCCGGCGAAGTTGTATTCCACGGGATCCTCAGCCGTGATGATCTTCTTGTCGGGGAGATTGAGTTCCTGGAGCGCGGCATAGAGCGTGGTGGTCTTGCCGCTACCGGTCGGACCCGTGACCAGGAAGATCCCGTTGGGACGTTTGATGATGCGGTTGAATACCGCATGGTTGTCTTCGCCGAAGCCCAGAGCCGCGATGCCAATGGTGACGGCGTCGGGCCGCAGTATACGTAAGACCAGACTCTCGCCGTGGTTGGCGGGGAGGGCGGAGACACGAAAGTCGATGTCGGCGCCGCCGATGTTGCGCTTGATCCGCCCATCCTGAGGAATCCTCTTTTCGGCGATGTCCATCCCCGAAATGATCTTGAAGCGGGTCGTCAGGGACCGTTGCATGGACTTGGGGAGGTTGTCCTTCTCGAAACAGACACCATCCACGCGATAACGAACACGCACCCGGTCGGCCATCGGTTCGATGTGAATATCGCTGGCCCGCATGTGGTAGGCATTGTCGATAATCAGGTTCACCAGGCGAACCACCGGACCCTCATCGTCGTCCGCCGCACTACTGGCCCGGGCAATCTCGGCCTGGAGATCTCCAAAAGCGGCCAACTCTTGGGCAGTCGCGTCGATACTGTGCTTGAGGGTGTCCTCTTCGACGTGTTCCTCGTCCTCGCCCACTTCCTGCTCCAGGGCCTCCTTGATCTTGGTCGGGCTGGCCATGTAACACTCCAGCTCCGCCCCGGCCCGCAGGCGAATGTCGTCCATCATCTCCAGATCCATGGGATCACTGACGACGATCTTCAGCCGGCCGTTCTCACGTTCGAGGGGAAGGACATTGTAGCGCTTGATGACCTCATTGGGCAGCAGGCTGCCCATGTCGCTGGGAATCTCGATCTGATCGAGCTTGACAAACTTGAAACCGAGTTGCTTGGCGAGCGCTTTGGTCAACAACTCCTCATTGACCAGACCCCGTTCCATGAGGATTTCGCCCAGACGTCTGCGAGACGTCTTGGTCTCCTTGATGGCCTCTATGATGGCAGCCTTCTCGACCAAGCCGGCCTTATAGAGGATTTCACCCAAATGTCTGCGTCTCTTTGCCATTGAACCCTCAAGCAACGCTACCTCCGGTTTGCCGGGTATTATAGCAGAATCACTGTGGCAAGTCAAAATGGAGCTTTTGCCACAAGGCGTGCAGCGCCGTCTGAGACGCCCTCTGCCTGATGGACCGACGGTCCCCGGCGAAGCAACAGCGCTTCACCTGGCAACCAGCCGCCGAATCCACTGCGATAAACACCAGTCCCACGGGCTTGCTGTCTGTCCCACCCTCGGGTCCGGCAACACCGGTTATAGCGATTGAATAGTCTGATTTCGATTTACGTCTGCCCGCAGTCGCCATGGCTTCAGCAACCTCGGCACTGACGGCTCCACACCTGTCTATGACGTCTGGGGAGACGCCCAACTCTTCGGTCTTGGCCTGGTTACTGTAGGTGATCCAACCTCGATTGAAGAAGGTGCTGGCCCCCGGGACATCTGTCACCTCCTTGCCAAGCAGCCCCCCCGTACAGGATTCCGCCACTGTCAAGGTCTGACCCAGACGCTGCAGTTCCCCTGCCACCACCTCGGCCAGGGTCTGCTCGCCCGTCCCGTAGATCCAGTCCCCCAGTAAGGCGCGCACCTGGGACTCGGCATCCTCGACCCGTTCTCTGGCTGCGGCCGCCGATCGCCCCTGTCCAATGATGTGCAGCGTGATCACGCCCAGGGTCACGGTACAGTTGATGAGGGGATTCCTGCCCCGCTGCATGCGGTCTCCCAGTTTCTCCACCAGGGCGGACTCACCCAGACCGAAGCACTTGAGCCGGCGATGTTCAATCGACTGGGACCCGACCCAGGGCCGCAGTACCGGTTCCACGGCGGAGCGATACATGCGCTTCATTTCGGAGGGGACGCCTGGCATCAAGAAGAAATATGCATCCCCTCGCCGAGCCATGACACCCGGCGCCGTCCCACACTCATTCGCTAAGGCCTCTGTTCCCTCCGGCAGACAGGCCTGCACTCGGTTTCGTGCCGGCATGTCCAGACCACGTGCCTCAAACCGCCCCTTAATAGTGTCGAGTAGATGCTCCTTCAACTTCAACTCAACACCCAAAAACTGGGCCATGCCCTGTCGTGACAGGTCATCGTCGGTGGGCCCCAAACCTCCGGTCAGTAGCACCACATCGGCATCCTGCGAAGCCAAGGTCAAAGCGCGTTCAATGGCAGTCAATTCATCGGGTACCGTGTATCGACTGACAACCTCTAGGCCTAGACCCTGTAACTGGCCCCCCAGGAACGCAGAGTTCGTATCGATGGTCAGACCACTGAGCAATTCATTCCCGACAGCGATGAGTGACGCCCTCTTCATACACTAAAACTCAACGATGGCTTTCATCACGCCCTCACGGTATCCGACCACCAGCTCGAAGGCGTCTTGGGTCTTTTCCAGCTCAAACTGGTGCGTGCGCATGAAGTCGACCTGCAGACGACCCTCTTGAATCCAGTCAATGGCCGTCTGCGTACACTGATTCTGTCGCCGAACATTGACCACCGTGACCTCGCGTCGCCGGGCCTCGTGGATGTTCAGGGAGATCACGCTCTCCCGAGGGATGCCGATCAGCATCAACTTGCCTCCGGGCTTGAGCAACGACACCCCATGATCGACCGTTTCCTGCTGGCCGGCGCACTCGAACACGACGTCCACCCCCTCCGGGTGTTGACGAAGGATCTCAACGACGATGTCCTGCTGTTCGGGACTGCCGGCCCAGCTCGCCCCGTGGCGCCGGGCCATCTCCAAACGCTCGGGAATCAGATCGGTCACCAGACAGTCCGCCGCGCCTAGCGCCATCGCACTGACCTGGCAGCTCAGGCCGATGGGCCCCGCACCCAGCATCGCCACCGACATGCCCTCCTTCACGCCCGCCTGCTGGGCCGCGTAGACCCCGATGGCCAGGGGCTCGCAAAGGACCCCCTGGGTAAAGGAGAGCGATCCGAGGAGAAAACAGCTTGCCTCCGGCATCACCAGGTATTCCCCCAAACAGCCTTCGGCTTGGCCCGGACAGCCCAGGAAGCGGAGTTTACGACAGGTATGCTCGCGTCCGCTCAGGCACTGGTCACAGGCGAAACAGGGCATGGCCGGATCCACGGCAATGCGGTCGCCCGGCTTGACGCGTGTCACGTCGGATCCGACGGCCTCCACCGTGGCGGCACACTCATGCCCCAAGGCAAAGGGGAACTCGACGATCTGGTCTCCAATGCGCCCTGTCTCATAGTAGTGCACGTCGGAGCCACAAACGCCGACCTGCTCGATCTTCATCAGGACATCGGTCCCCTCTTGGATGGAGGGCATGGGGGTCTCACATAATGCCATCTCTCGAATGCCCGTCAATAGGATGGACTTCATTATTGCTCCCCTGTCATTTCTATCTGTCGATTCAGCCTACACGTTAAATCTGAAGTTGATGATGTCACCATCCTGGACCACATAGCTCTTTCCTTCCAGCCGTATTTTGCCTGCCGCCTTGAGTTCTTTCTCGCCGCCATGTTCCTGAAGGTCGGCGAAGCCAAAGGTCTCCGCCCGGATAAACCCCCGTTGGATGTCGCTGTGGATCTTTCCCGCCGCCAGAAGAGCACTCGTGCCTTTACGAATGGGCCAGGCCCTGACTTCGTCCGGTCCCGTGGTGAGAAAGCTGACCAACCCCAAGGCCGCATAACAACAATTCACAAATTGAGAGGTGGCAGATTCGGTCATGTCGAGATCGGACATGAACTCTGCCCGACTCTCCTGGTCGAGTTCCGCAAGCTCCTGTTCCAGTTTTGCACTGATGGAAACCACCGGGACCGTGTCGGGCAACACCGCCTTGAAGTCAAAGGGCTGAACGGATTGGGCCACTTGGCTCTCGGCCACATTGACGGCGACCGCCATGGGCTTCTGAGTCAGAAAGCCCAAGGATCTGATGATCTCCTCTTGGGCCTCGGTCTCAATCACGCTGCTGATGGGTTGCTCTGCCTCGAGGGCCGCTTGCAGCTTGCACTGCAGGGCCAGTTCCGCCTTGTCGCGGGCCTGTGTCTTTGTCGGTTTGTGGATCTGTTTTTCCAGTCGCTCGATGCGGGTCGCGACAAGTTCCAGGTCGGCCAACAGCAACTCGGTTCGCAGCACCGAGAGGTCATGGACGGGATCGACACCTCCCTCGCTGGTCGGCACGGCTGGATCCTCAAAGGCCCGCACGACCAACACCAGCAGGTCCACCCGCCGTATCGGGTCAATCAGACGTCGGGCGGCCGCACGTCCCGAGTCATCGCTGAAGTTGAATCCGGGCAGGTCGAGACAGTCGATGGTCGCCGGCGTGGTCTTCTTGGGTTTGTGCAGGTCCGTCAACCAGTCAAGTCGTCCATCCGGTACCGGGACCACCGCCTCATCTATGGACGTCGACCCTGCCGGGGGCATGGGCTTACCGCTCACGCTCGCCAGCAGTGTGCTCTTGCCGGACTGCATCAAACCAATCAATGCGGCCTTCATGCCCTTCTAATATCCCTTCAGACTGAATATCTCTTGCTGCGAATGCCTGGAAAACAACAACAGCAGGTTTGAGGGACGGGGACTCACAGGAACTGCGTGATTATGTTCATCGGACACCCAAAAACTGAAGCGTGCAAGTCTACACGATCTCGGCTTGACCTGGTAAGAAAAATCGAGGAAGAAAAACAGGGAACCCCCGCCTGTTATCCTTCCGTGGTCGCGTGTGGGGTGCCCGGCTGCGGGGGCAAGGCTGCCACTCCGATCCGAGTGGAACGACTGTCGGCGGGTTGGTTTTTTCATTCTCCGCTGTCAGCGGTCTGCCTATAATTGCGGCCATGGCAAAATACCCCATCTTTCTTGATCTTGAGAAACAGCGGGCCGTCGTGGTGGGCGGCGGACAGGTAGCCTACCAGAAGACCCGAGGCCTGCTAGAGGCGGATGCCCGCGTCGTGGTGGTCACGCGTCAGATCGTTCCGGAGCTGGCCGACCTGTGCCAAGCGCATGGGAGCGAAGTCGTCCTGTCCGACTATGCCCGCGAGTATTTGGGGCGGGCGCGCGTGGTCATTGCCTGTACCGACGATCGTTCCGTCAATGAGACGGTCTATCGAGACTGTCAGCAGGCGGGTATCCTCTGCAACGTGGTCGATACCCCCGATCTCTGCGATTTCTACCTGCCGGCGGTGGTCAGACGCCACCCGCTGCAGATTGCCATCGGCACGGAGGGCTCCAGCCCGGCCTTCGCCAAGAAGGTCCGAATGCATCTGGAGAAGCAGTTCACTGAAGAGCACAGCGCGTTTCTCAAGACCCTGCGCTCTCTACGGCCTGAGGTCCTGTCGGCCCTTGGGGACCTCGGCCAACGAGAAGCCCTGTTGTCCGAATTTGCCGACGATGCGTCTTTCGAATACTTCGTAGAGCACGGAGCCGCAGCTTGGCGGGCGCGTTGTCGCGAGAAAATCCCCACCGACTAGCCGCCCCGGTGTCGGACAGCATCGGCTCGTGGACTGCCCCAGCGCGATAGCTTGAACGGCCTTAATGCCGAATATCGGATCGTCAAGTTATCACGAGTAGGCCCTTAGGTCCAATTGAGATGTGACCGATAAACTGTCTATGCAGTGGAAGACGACAACTCAGATCCTGCAGGAATTACAGGGATCCAGTAGTGACCATGTCTGGGACCAGTTCTGCGATCATTTTCAGCCGATCGTGGTCGGATTCGGCCGTAAGCTGGGCCTCTCTGCGGCCGACGCACAGGACGCCGCCCAAGAGACCATGATCAGCTTCCTATCACATCGCAAAGTCGCGTATCCTGGCGAGATTGCGACAATTGCGGCTTGAAGTCGAAGAGAAAGAGGGAGGCGCGCTCAATGAACTGTCCTGACATTGAAACGATCGAGCGGTTTGTCGCCGACGATCTCCAGCCCGAAGAACGCGCCGAGTTCGAGGCACACGTGCAAGACTGCAATCAGTGTCAAGCGGCTCTCGTCGAGGCGAAGAGCAACGAAGAATGCCTCACAGACCTGAAGGCGACTCAGGGGCCTGACTCCGAACCCGAACCGGCCGTCGAGCCGCTTCAATTCAAGCTATCCTCTCCAGTGCCCACCGTCACGGATGCACAGGCCCTGCTGGGCGAGCGCTACAACGTGGTCAAGAAGGTCGGGCAAACGGACCAGAGCGATGTCTTCCAGGCGATCGACTCTGTCCTGGAACGTCAAGTCGCCATCAAGTTTTTGACCCCCCAAAAAAAACCTGGCACTGACAAGAAGTGGGCGGAAGCACGGGCCATGGGCCGCTTGAATCATCCCTACATTGCTCAGGTCTACGAAGTGGGTCAGACGGGCAAGCACAAGTTCATCATCCTGGAGTGGATCGATGGCTTGCCCTTGGCCCAGGCCTGGGAAGGGTTGGAGACCCCACAGCGCCTGCGTCTCTTCCTGAAGGTACTACAAGCCGTGGGCGCGGCGCACGCAAGCGGGGTCACCCATAGAGACATCAAGCCCTCCAATATCTTGGTGACGGCCGGCCTCTCGCCCAAGATCCTGGACTTCGGCATTGCGGTTCAAGATCATCATGGCCAAAGCCCAGAGGAGGGGCTCTTCAAGGGGACACCCGGGTACTGCGCGCCGGAACAGGTCACGCCCCCGGTGAAGGTCTCCCACGCCACGGATGTCTATGCCTTGGGCGCTTTACTCTATCAGCTCCTCACCGACCGTTTGCCCTTTGAGCAATCCGATCTCAAGACCCTGTTTGAGGCCATTCGCACCGAGCATCCCGAGCCACCCGATTCGCCGGGGCATAAGGTCCCCATTGCCTTACAGAACATCTGTCTCAAGGCGCTGGAGAAAGATCCCAAAGCACGCTATGCCAACGCCCAGCAACTGCACGAGGAGTTGCAGCGCTATCTGAGGGGCGAGAAGATCTGGTCCAGACCCAGCTACATGACGGCCAAACTAGAGGAAGAATTGGGTCAGCATCGTGAAAAACTGCAACTCTGGCGCAAGAACGAATTGGTGACACAAGGGGAGTACGATCGTCTGGAGAACATCTACGAACGCATCATCCGACCGTCGGACCCCTCGATCATGGACGCCCGGAAGCTATCGCTATCACAGGTCTTTCTCTACCTGGGCGGATGGATCACCGTACTCGGCACCTGTGTGCTGTTCTACAAGACCTGGGACGAGATCCACCCTGCCCTACGACCCGCCCCGGCCCTGGGTGCCACGCTGATCATCGCCCTGACCGGGGTCTCGCTTTGGTGGAAAAAGGAAAACCGGCTCTGTGTGGGATTCTTGGCGATTGCCAGCCTGCTCATACCGGTGACGCTGCTCTTGAGCCTGGGACAGTGGAACCTCTTGTCCGCGGACACCTGGCGCTGGGGCACGGAGTCCGTGTATCAAGGCCTCAGCAGCAGCGGCGCGCACGTCCTAATCGGAAACACACAGCTCTACGTCTCTTCTTGGTGTTGGTTGGCCTGTTCCTCTATCTTTCTCTGGCTGACCCGCTCGTCCATATTCGCGTTATTCAGCGTTCTGGCCCTGCTGGCCATCCTTTCCAGCATGTTTATCATCAACGGACTTTGGGAGGGGTCTATCGACGTTTTGGCTGCGTGGTATCTGATTCCCTCCCTGTGCCTGTTTGTCCTGGGCGCCGTGCTGGATCGCGGCGGCCAGAAGAAGTATGCCTGGCCCTTATCGACAGTGGGCATTGTGGTCCTGGTCGCTTCGCTTACGACTATCGCCCTCTCCGAGAATACGCTGTTCGGGCTCGTCCATGAGAAACCCGTCGGACTGAGTAGCATCGAACATCGGGTCCTAAGCTTAATCGGCAATGGTCTGGTCTACTTGATCGCCGCGGGTCTGTGCCGAAGCATCGGCACACCGCTGCAGCGTTCCCTGGGTACGGCCCTGAACTGGCTGGGCGCCCTGCACATTCTCACACCACTGCGGATCCTCGACCTGGACAGTGTTGCCCTGGACGAGGCACACCGCATGATATATCGCTGCCTCCTGCCTGTCGCCTCGCTCTTCTTTGTCCTGGTGAGCGTGACACGCCAGATGAAGTCTTTCTTCTACTCCGGCCTGGCCGGTATCACGGCCTCCGTCCACAAACTGACGGTCGAGCACCTGGACAAGTTCTTCCTCTGGCCGCTCTGGCTCATTGTCACGGGAACAGTCTCGATGTTCATCGCCTGGCTCATTCCCCGCTGGCGGGCGAATGTGAACATGCGTCGCAAGGGAGAGGGATCGGCAATAAATAAGTTGGATAATTTGGGGTCCAAGTGTGCCCCATATTGGGTCGCGCCCGATTGAGCGAAACCACAGGCGTAGCAGTTCTACGTCGCGGATTGCTTGGGATGCTTTTTATGCTGCTATCGCAGCTAGGTTTGCTCCAAGGAAGCCGCTGTTTTCGCGATTGAGAAGCGATCCAAGATGGGGTGCAATTGGGCATTCAAAAGTCCAAGTTATTTCGTGGTTCTTTAATAATGCTGCTATCGCAGCCAGGATTGTACCACGGAAGCCGCTGTTTTCTTGCCGGTCCCGGAGGGCAGTGCCTCGGGCTGGTAGCGTGGGTGGATGAGGTCGGGTCCCTGCTACACGCCGCTGGGTTGCAGGTATTCCTCGTTCACGCTGTTCCACCAGGCAGGGTCACGGTAGTACTCGTTCAAGGCCATGGCGGCAGTCACGCCATCGGCGACGGCAGTCACCAGTTGCATGTCCGCCCCGACGCGACAGTCCCCGGCCACGAAGACACCGGGCATGCTGGTCCGCAGACGTGCGGCATCGCACTTGATAAAGCCGGATTCATTCATTTCCAGGGACCCCTGTAGGAAATGGGTGTTCGGCACGGTGCCGACGAAGATGAAGACGCCACCACAAGGCTGGTCCTCGACCGCTTGCGTCTTGACGTTCTGAAGCTGGGCGGACTGAACGCGCCCATCCCCTTCAATCGCAAGGGCCACCGTGTCATATTTGATTTCCAGATTCGAGTTGGGCTCATGGACCTTGTCCATCAGTTCCTCCACCAGAATCTTGGCCGCTCGGAACTCATCTCGACGATGGACCATGATCACCTTGCTGGCGTACTTGGTCAGATGCAGCGTCTCTTCGACGGCGGTATTCCCCCCGCCTATGCTCACCACGACTTTGCCTCTGAAAAAGGGCGCGTCGCAGGTGCCGCAGTAGCTCACCCCCGCGCCGGCATTGCGAAACGCCTCTTCGCCCGGTACGTCCAGATGTCGGAAGCTGCTCCCCGGCGACAGGATGACGGCTCTTGCCACCAGAGTGTCGTCTCCCGTGATGACATCGATATTGCCGTCCTCCCGTTTCTCCACGGCGGTCACGGCTGAGGTCTGTTTGATCCGGGCGCCGAAGGTCTCCACTTGCTTTTGCATCTTCATGACGAGTGACGCCCCGTCAATGTTGTCGAATCCAGGGTAGTTTTCGATGCGGTCGGTGGTCAGAATCTGTCCCCCCGGAATGTATTTCTCCACGATCAAGGTCTTCAGCTTGTCACGGGCCGTGTAAAGTGCCGCGCCCAGACCTGCCGGACCTCCGCCCACAATGATGACGTCTTGAACGTCCTGAGTCATATGGATCCAAATCTCGAATTAGCGGATGTGGGTCTCGATCTTATCGCGAAGATCGGCCTCAAAGGTCGGAGTGACCCCACCCACCTGATCTACCATCACACCGTCCTTGAAGATATGGAATGTGGGAATGCTCATGATCCCGTACTGCGTGGCAACCTCGCGCTCTTCATCGATGTTGAGCTTGCACACTTTGATTTGCCCTTGGTACTCTGCCGCCATTTTTTCAATCACCGGACTCGCCATGCGACAGGGCCCACACCAGGGGGCCCAGTAGTCGACGACCACGGGGACGTCAGAGCATAGGACCTCATCTACAAATTCACTGTCTGTCAGTTCAACCGGCCTTCCATTGACCATCGTCGCACTCCTTGCAATTCCGTTACGTTCGAAAGATAGGGCCAAATAGTAAGAGGCCACCCTATTGCTGTCAACAAGGTTGCCGGGCAACGGATGAGAATGAATACTATCAGGTCTGATAACCCCGACTGTGTATACCGGGGATTCCAGCAGTTGAGAGCACAGATACCCTAAACTATCAAATGTGGACAACCTGTTAATAAACTAAGGGCCCGCCTCGCCGGAGCACCGTGCGGTGTGAAGCGTGCAGGCCAGGCCCTGTCAATCTCCCACAACCTACCCGCATCCCGATAGGCTTCCCATAGAACATAAACTCATTAAACTAAACGTTTTACACTTATTCAGGACAATCAATGAATTAAGACTACAGTGGTCTAGTATCCGATCGTCGGGCGGGCACGCGATCACCGAATGTGCTCTCAAGCGTTCTGCCAGTGTTTTCAAAAAGTGGATAACTAGCGGAGAAGACCGTAACGGTTGCGGTTTGCCGCCCCTCTGGCTAGGAAATGGCAACCTTCAGCGATTTAGGATATAAAGGGGAGACATGGGACCGCAGGGCGGTTCAATCAGATGAATTCAGAGAGGTTAGGGGGCAAGAAAAACGTCGTCTTCACTTACCGGAATCTCGCATCCGTTGACATCGCAACCATGCGTCATGCTGCGAAGCGTATATATGTCATCGTCTTCGTTACCGGTCGCGGCACGGGTTTCGGAAAAGACGACGGAGCCATCGGTGAACAACAGGTTCTGACCCCTCCCCTGATGATTCTTGCTGTTGGCGGTGAGGTCCAATCGAACCTTGCAGGATTTCGAGAAATCGGTCGGCATCATCTCGCAGAGAGGGTTCAAATCAGCCATGATGACCGAGCGTAAACGCGGAACTCTGCTGGCCCGTCGGTGCGATATCCTAAAGCTATAGTCGATGTACTCGCGCCCGGGGAAATCGTTGAGACCCTTGGCCCGGCAGACACGGAAATCAGGATTCTTCGATTTTTGACGCCCGGCACAGGCAAACTTCGATGGCTCTACATAACCGTTCTTTACCAGTAGCCAAACAACGCGCGTGTTGGAGTGGTTTTCCCTCCC
>JADFHU010000505.1 GCA_022567055.1 Planctomycetota bacterium | reverse complement strand
GGTGCAAGTGCTTCCTGAGTCGTGGCATAGAACAGCCCTTGTTATAAGAAACGAAAATCTTCTACGCGACCCAAAAAGGTTAATAGACCGGGAAAGTGCGCGTAAAAAGTTAGAGAGCGCTGTCATAGCCTTTGTGGGATGCAGTATCGGAAGCAGGGTGGTGGAGGCAGTAGCGGGCGACCTTCGCCCACTTCATGTGAAGGTCGCCGATTACAAGGCATTCCATATATCCAACGCCAACAGGGTGCACTTGACCTATGAAGATTTTGGTATAAATAAAGCCCAAGTTATTGCAGAGTACCTGCACGTAGTAGATCCTTTTATGTCAGTGTCTGTTTTCAGCGAGGGCATGCATGAGGGTGAGCCAATGTAAAAACCATTCCATATTGCCTGACCTCCACTGGCTCGTTGTGTCATGTGAACCCGGCAAGACGAACCATGCCCACATTATAGCGGCGGTCAACTAAAAGGAAAGCGTGCAGACCAGGGCCCACGTGGCCGATGGGCAGGTGGCGTTTGCGACAGGCGCGCCAGCACCCTATCAAACGCTTTGCTCATCGTGCTCATCTGTGCTATGATCCGATGCCGCACCAGAGAAAGGGGACCCCCATGGCTGCCAGAACTGATTTCAACAGCGTACAGCTTTCGAAGCCAAGCACTGGAATATCTCGCCAGTCATCCTTCCTCTGTCTCTTTATTCTCCTGATCGCCTTGCCCGCTCGCGCCGAGTCGGGGGCGCAGGCCGAAGCCTGGAAGGCCGGTACCGCCACGACCCGCATCACGCCGGACCGCCCGATGTGGATGGCCGGTTACGCGGCGAGAAACAAACCCTCCGAGGGCAAGGTCCACGACCTGCATGCCAAGGCTTTGGCCCTGGCAGACAGTTGGGGCAACCGTTTGGTCATCGTGACGCTCGACCTCATCGGCATCGATCGCCTTATGCGCGACTGGTTGCGAGACCAGGTTGCCCGGCGATATGGTCTCAGAACGATGTGTTTGGTTATGTCCCCTCCCTGCGAGTTTTGCGGGAAGGGGGCTATGAGGGAGGTGGCGCCATGCGCTATACGCCGCTGCCCGGCCCCTTCGCCCCTTCGGTGGAGGAGCGGATCGTCACGACAGTGCATAGATTAGTGGACCGAGCGAGATCATCGCCGAACGCCAAGTAACGTAAGGGATCGGCAAGAAATAAGTTGGAAAATTTGGGGTCTAAGTGTGCCCCATATTTGGTCGCGCCCGATTGAGCGAAACCACAGGCGTAGCTGTCCTACGTCGCGGATTTCGCGATTGAGAAGAGATCAAAGATGGGGTGCAATTGGGCATTCAAAAGTCCAAGTTATTTCTTGCCGTTCCCTAACCTAGATTGACCGAAAGAGCGAACCATGGACAGAGACAAAATGACCCGACGACAACTCATGGGCGCGGCCTCGGCCGGCACCATTGCCACGATTGCGTCTGGAACCCTTCCCAGCTATGCGAACTCGAAGACGAACGCGGCAACGCTCGCCCTCCAGGGCGGTCGGCCGGTCAGGACCAAACCCTGGCCCGTTTGGCCCGTCTGGGACAGGGACGCTGAAGAGTCGATCCTATCGATCCTGCGCAGCGGCAACTGGTATAGAGGACGCGGCAATACGGTTTCCCAGTTCGAAGAGCAGTACGCCAGGTTGCTGGGCGCCAAGCGCTGCGTCAGCACGGTCAACGGCACCGGTGCGCTACTGACCGCCCTCCATGTGCTTGACATCGGTGTGGGTGACGAGGTGATCGTTTCGCCCTATACCTTCATCGCCACCTACAACGTGGTGATCGGTTCCTGTGCGCTACCGGTCTTCGCCGATACCGACCCCGAGACCTTTCAGATCAACCCGGACAAGATCGAGGAGAGGATCACAGAACGCACGCGGGCGATTCTGCCGGTGCACATCCTGGGACTGCCGGCCAACATGGACAGAATCAATGCGATTGCCAAGAAACACAGTCTGGCTGTCGTCGAGGACGCCTGCCAGGCTTGGCTGGCCGAGTGGCGGGGAAAGAAATGCGGGACTATCGGTGACCTGGGATGCTTCAGCTTCCAAAACTCGAAACACCTGCCCTGCGGCGAGGGAGGGGCCGTCACGGGAAACGACCCGGCGCTCATGGACAGGGTCTACTCCTACCACGACTGCGGTCGACCCTACGGCAGCGTGGCAAAAACCAGCAGCTATCCCATCATCGGTACGAATCGCCGCATGACCGAATATCAGGCGGCGATCTTGATTTCTCAACTGAAACGTCTCGAGAGAGACACCGAGACGCGCTGGCAGAACGCCCAGCATCTGACGTCGAAGATCAGGCATATCCCCGGCATCCTTCCCCACAAACTCTATGAGGGTGTCACCAAGGCCGCCTATCACCTCTACCCCTTCCGATACCAGAAAGCGTATTTCAACAACGCCCCCAGAGAACGATTCCTGGCTGCCCTCCGGGCCGAAGGCATCCCCTGCGGCGGCGGCTATGGCCCCCAGTACCGGGACGGCCTGATTGAAGTCGCCCTCAACTCGAAGAACTTCAAGAGGGCCTTTTCAAAGACCAGGCTCGACAGATACCGAGACGAGCTGCACTATCCCGCCAATGACCGACTCTGCGAGGAAGCGGTCTGGATCAGCCAGAAACTTCTTCTGACCGGCAAGAGAGACATGGATGATATTGCCAGCGCCATCCTCAAGATCTATGAGAACCGTGACAGACTCGGCTGAGGTGGGGGGGAGTGAACGAATGTGATCTTAGGAGTTGTGCAAAAATAAATCATTGGTTTTACGCTCAGATTTGCGTCAGATTCGTTCATGATCGATTGAGCGAAACCGGAAGCGTAGCTGTTCTACGTTGAGGATTCGCGATTGAGGAACGGACGAAGATGGCGTGAAGATGAGATGGAAAACCGGTGAGTTATTTTTGCACGACGACTTAGGGATCGGCAAGAAATCAGTTGGACAATTTGGGGTCTAAGTGTGCCCCATATTTGGTCGCGCCCGATTGAGCGAAACCACAGGCGTAGCTGTCCTACGTCGCGGATTTGGCGATTGAGAAGCGATCAAAGATGGGGTGCAATTGGGCATTCAAAAGTCCAAGTTATTTCTTGCCGTTCCCTTAGCGAGGCTTCTCCGATTCCGCTAGATAGGGGAAGTGCTCCCAGCACCAGCGGACGTCCTCATTTTCGGCCTTGGGAGGGTCGAATGTCTTGTCCATCGTGTCTTCCTTGAAGATCTTCCAGGTTTCCGTGTGGACCCACTTGTGCTTCTCCGCATGGCCATCGGCGAAGCCGAAGTTGGCCGACTTGCTGTGAAAGGTGGCGAGTGCGTCGACCCAGCGATCGTCTATCCAGGGGGCGAAGCTCCAGGCGCCGTGATCATAGTTGAAATTCGGGTTCTGGAATTCGCTCTCGAGGAAGATGTACTTCCTGCTGGCGTGTTTGATTTCGACGAGCTTCTTAGGAAAGTATTGGTAGCGGTTCTCCGTCCAGGAATGGAATCCCTTTTGTCCGGCGGACAGGACGTCCGGGACCATGTAGCTGCGATACATGGCCTGATCCAGCGTTGCCGCCGATTGAAACCGGTCATCCCCCGGACAGTGGTACATCTTGGTGTTACGTAGGTAGGGAAAGAGCGCCCCGCGTTCGATGCCCCGAATCCGGGCCGAGAGTGGCACCGGCCCGCCGGCGTAGGCGCCGGCCTCGGTGATGGGCGGCAAGACCCACATCGGCGTATCGAGGCCCGTTTGGTTGACATGTCCCCGCACGAGGCGACCGTCGTTGTCGTCCGCGTACATGGTGTAGGCAAAAACCAAGGAGCGTTCATTGGCCAGACAGCTAGAGCCGCGGGCCAACTCTCTCGCTGCCCGGAGGGAAGGCATGAGAACACCCATCAGGACGGCAATGATGGCGATGACAACAAGGAGTTCGATTAGCGTGAAGGCTCGTCTGTTTCGCATGGTTGTTGCTCCCCACATAGGGTTTCCGTCTGCCATGAATTGAAGATAGGATGATGGAGGATTTGACGTCCACATCCAGGCGCCATTCTATCACCATAGGGGATGACGTATCAAGTATGAAAGCTTCAAGCTGAACCTAGCAGGTCAGGAGACGCTGAGGGACCGGCAAGAAATCTTTCACCAGCCTTACAAAGAGTAACCAAGGTGAATAACATGGATAAACCTGTGGACCACGCTTACAATACGTTTCGGCCGGATTTGCACAAGGAGAAATCTATTTCCACGGGTCCAAAGGTGAAAGGCAAAAGATTATGAAACAGCAGACGCAACTCACGAGACGCAAATTTGTTGGTGGCATGGCGACTTCAGTCGCAGCCTTTTCTATTGTGCCCTCCCATGTACTGGGAGCCAATCCCCCCAGCAGTAAACTCAATATCGCCGTGATCGGCAGTGGCGGACGGGGCCGTGCCAATATCAATGGCTGCCAGAGCGAAAACATCGTGGCCCTCTGTGACGTGGACGACCGCCGGGCAGCAGCCAGCTTTGAAAAGTATCCCAAGGCCAAACGGTATAAAGATTTTCGCATCATGTTGGATGACATGGACAAATCCATCGATGCGGTCATCGTGGCCACCCCGGATCACACGCATGCGGTGGCCGCCATGAGGGCGATCAAAATGGGCAAACATGTCTACTGCGAAAAGCCCCTGGCCCATTCGCTCGGCGAGGTGCGTCGACTCACCGAAGCCGCACGCCAGCAGGGGGTGCAGACCCAGATGGGCAATCAGGGCCACTCCTCCGAACAGATCCGTCGGGTCTGCGAGTGGATCTGGGATGGTGCCATCGGTGACATTCGCGAGGTCCACACGTGGAGCAGCCGCCCC
>JADFHU010000504.1 GCA_022567055.1 Planctomycetota bacterium | reverse complement strand
TGCACTCCTTTCTGCAAACATCACATCAACATCGGGCCACCCTCTTACGCTGATAACACATAGGTCTAAGGTCCATTAAGGTCCATAAGGTCCACACAAGGTCCAGGGACATGCCTCGGCTGGCTTCATGTTGTGAAGCCGTGGATGAAAAACGGAACTCGTTCGGCATGAAGTTACAGACATTTGCCAAAGTGCTACCGGTCCTGCTGAGAGAACCCTCTGTTCTTCTGGGGAACAGAGAATATGTTCTTATCGTCAGTCATATGCGGAGTTACTCCAGCCTTCTGTGTCACATTCTCGGGAGCCATGGGGAGATTTCCGGGCATGCGGAGATGATGCAACCCTACTCCCGGACCGTTGACCTGCTGCGACTCCGGTACAGGGTGCACCGGGAAACCGACAGACCGCTAGACGGACGTTTCATATTGGACAAGATTTTGCACAACAGATTGGCCATTTCGCAGAAGATCCTTGATCTCCGACGCGTAGCGCTTGTCTTTCTTCTGCGGCGTCCCGATGACACCCTCAAAAGCATTATCAACATGGGTCGCACCCTGACTCGGGTGGAATGGTATCTCGATCAAGAGAAGGTCCTGGCCTATTATAGGGACAGACTCGATCGCATGGTGGAACTGGCTCAAACCGGAACAGCCAGAAGAGTATTTCTCGAGTCGGAGAGGATCCTGGATGATACGAGCTGCGTCCTCCATCATTTGAGCCGCTGGCTGGGGCTGGCGAGCGATCTCCAGGAACCCTATATGATATTTGAAAGTACCGGTCGGCCGGGACG
The DNA here is from genome assembly GCA_022567055.1 of Planctomycetota bacterium. Taxonomy (GTDB): domain Bacteria; phylum Planctomycetota; class Phycisphaerae; order Sedimentisphaerales; family Anaerobacaceae; genus JAIPFM01. The sequence goes on along the minus strand of JADFHU010000504.1, from coordinate 4,062 downwards.
GGGCGATCCTTCCCAGAGAATCCGAGAGGGGCGAGTCATTCGCCGGCGGGACAGTCACGACCACATCGTTTTGGATGTGGATGTCGTTGGACAGGCGAGAGTTTCGTATGAGGCATGCTGTGCCGCACTGAGAGACCACTGTCAACTCCTTTGACGCAGAAGCCGTCGAGTCTCTCGAGGCGAGCGCAAGCGACTTTTTTTTTGCCATCACCATCAACATTGAACCACTGTGCAACGCTATAGATACAGGCGCACATGCCCGGGGTCTGATGTCTGTGACCCCAAATCTGATCGTGCGCTCAACGGAAGAGAAAGGCAGGAGAGCAAGGTGCTATGAAGGTAAGTGATGTAGTCTTAAGGATTTTGGGTGTCTTATTGTTGGCCACGGCCATGTTAAAGGGACACGAGTTGCTGACGACGCCGGTTGCCAACACGGACATATGGTCCTATCGCCCTTTCCTCATCTTGCAGGTGGAATTTGAACTCGGCATGGGAATATGGCTGATTTCCGGCCTGTTTAAGAGGCTGTCCTGGCTTGTTACGGCCCTATGTTTTACCCTGTTTAGCGGTGTCACTCTCTACCAGGGCATTTCGGGTGCGGCTTCATGTGGTTGCTTTGGCAACGTGCATGTGAATCCCTGGATTACCCTGTCCCTGATCGACCTGCCGGCACTCATCGCACTGATCCTATTTCGACCAAGCGGAGCGTTGCTGGCGGCCCGGCTTTTCTTCTGGCGCGTTGTCCGGCCACGTTCGGGAGGTCGCGGCGAATCACCCCGGGCTCCGGAGGCATGGCTGGCAACGGTCCTGCGTGCCAGCAGAAGATTTTTCCGGCCTCTCCCCTTTATGCGCTGCGTTTGGGTCGCTGGTTTGTTGCTGATCGCGGTGGGTACCACGACAGTTGTTCTGGCCAAAAACAAGCCGGAGACGTCAACCAGTGAATATGAGGTGCTGGAACCGCTGACTTGGGTGGATAAAGAATTGCCCATCTCCCGAGAGATCGACATCGGGGCGGAACTGTCCCAGGGCAATTGGCTTGTCCTGCTCTACCATCATGATTGTCCGGACTGTGCCAAGGCCGTTCCGGTGTATGAGCAGATGGCCCGCGATTTGGACGGCAATGACGATTTCCTTCGGATTGCCTTGGTGGAAATGCCGCCCTATGGGAATGGCCCGGTCAGTAAAGAGAGTCCCTGTCTCCTGGGAAAACTCTCCCAGAAGAAGGAGTGGTTTGTGACGACGCCGGCAGTGGCGCTCTTGAAGGACGGAAAGGTCGCGTCGGCCTGGGAAGGGGAGGCTCCGGAATTCGATGCCGTGATGGAGCGGATGGCGGACCTTCTATAGGCGACTTGCATGGGTTGTGGGGACTGATATCGATGAATCGGTGCGCGTTGCAGATTACCTTGCTCTTCATTTGTGGCCTTTTACCGGGTCGAAGCAGTGGGGCTGAATGCTGGAGATTGGTTTATGTTGCGAGCGAAACGCGGACCGACAGTGGCTCGGCGTCGACTGGAGGCGGACAGATCGTGTATGACGTACAGTATAGCGCTTGCACCGCTACGGAGCCGAACACGCCGGGTCAGTGCAGTTGCTACCCCAGTCGACGCGCTGTGGGGCGCTATTGGGCTGTCAGGTTGCAGCGCTCTGTCGACAGGCTTGACCTGGGGCCCTCGGCGAGAGCCTACCTCTGGCGTCTGAACTTGAGCGCAGGAAAGGACACGGATACCGAGCACGTGATTATGCGGCGTATTCGAAACCGTCTTGCGGGCACTCCATGTAAGGAAGACACAGATAAAAAAGAGACTGGTGAGATCGTGAAGGATCGGAAATAGTGCCTCCCACCAAGGTCATGTTAGTCTTGGGAATGTTCTTTCTTGGGATTGTGGTGGACGCGTCAGCCAAGGATGCCTCTGCCGCAGCCACATTTCCTCCATGCGGCAAACAGGTCGTCCTGGATATTCTTGCCACTCAAAGGATTCCGTCGACGATTGACGTCACGCTGATCAAGGAGGTGAGCACTCCGAGTCAGTCTGAACAAGGGGTTCGCAGGCTGGTGGAGTCGATCTATGATCACTCCGAAACAGGCGCGGTGCACGCAAGGGAAATGGACTCGGCGAGCCGGGAGGCCGAGATGAAGGCGGAGATTCAAAACATCCTACAGCAGCAAGGTGAACCGCGCATCATCGAACAGAGGATCAGGGCGAAGGGTCACCTCTACCGCGTAGATCAGACGGTATTCGGCAGCGGATTTGTGGCAGATGCCAATCGTCCCTACGCAATGACCTACGTCAATTCTGGGGCCATGACCCAGGGTGACTATACTCACTTCCGCCTGGACCACGAGGAGCAGACGGCCACCGTGTGGGACAGCCGGCCCATGTGGGGCCGCACGCCGGTCGAAGATCTAGGGAAGATTCCGGCCCAACTTACCTACCTGTTACTGCAGAATCTGAACGAGGATTGCGGAGAATCACCCTCAGCCAATGCGGACACAGAGTGCTCGGATGCGCCCTGTCCACCCTTGCTCTGCACTTCAGAGGAGACGGGGACAGACAAGAAGCGCGTGGACATCCGCGTAGCGGCAGCGGGGTCGGGAAAAAACCAAATTGACATTGCATTTCCAGCGATGGCAGGCGCCGCCCGCTGGCGCTTGACCTGCGATGCCCAAAACCCCGCGCAAATAGGCATGTGTGAGTCCCGCGATGCTGGGACGGGTTCGATCATCTGGACCAGAGAGTGCCTCGACTTTGATGAGGGCGGATTTCCGCGAAATGTCACGGAACGTTTCTTTGACGGGGAGGGGAGTCTCCTCAGGGAGGAACGAATGGCCATCGTCGATGTCAAGACGGACCTGGAACTCGACTCCGGTCTCTTCGCCTTCAGGGTTCCCCTGGGGTTTTACCTGGTGGACCGACGCGTCGAACCTCCCCTGGTGATGCAGAAGATTCCCGCCGAAGCATTTGAAATCCCGTTCGACGAGTTCGAAGAGATCATGGATCCGCTGGACTGAGGTACCTGCATGTACGCAAACGATCGTCCATTCTTTCGACGCAGTTTTGTGGCCGCGCTAGTTCATTCTCTGCTGCTCATGGCAACGCAGGCCGAGTGCATCGAGGCGGTGGAGACCGTTGAATTAGAGCTGTATCCCGCCGAGCAGGCGGCGATCGAGATGTGTCCCGCCGAGTTGGGTTCGCTGGAGATCGGCATCCGAAACTCGGGTCCCCACTCGATCGTAATCCGCAGAATCGTTCACAATGCCGGTTGCAATTGTATTCAGGTCCGCACTTTCTCACCGGTGGCCCTTGGGCCGGGCCAGACCGCCCGGGTCAAGCTCGACATCGACACGACGGGAAAGCATCACGACTTCGAGGTGATCTTTCGTGTGGTTACGGACGCGAATGAAACGCTTGAAGTCAAGAACCGCTTGAAGGTCAAGATTCTTGCCGACATTTCACTGTCTCAGTCCCTGTTGGAAGTGGGAGAGGTTCTGGCCCATGCGGCTCTGGAAAATAGCATAACGGTCAGACTCGATCCCTCCATTGATGCCGACAGCATCGCAATCGAGCCTTTTCACCAGACCGACGAATTCAAGTGGGCAGTCCGCGGGGAAGGGCACGAGGGGCGTGGTTCGGAGCTGTCAGGCTACGCACTCGAGTTCGCCTTTCGCGCGCCGCAAGAGCGCGGTAAGTTCGAGGAGTCGTTCTATCTGTCTATAACCCATGGCGAGGGGCGCATCCGAAAGTTCAAAATCTCAGTCGCAGGCAAGGTCGTGCCCGAGATTTCCCTCAACCCGGGGCGTTTGTTCCTGGGGTATGTCAAGCCGGGTGCCGTCATCACGAAGACGGTCGAACTGTTGGCCAAAACGCAGGAACCCTTCGAAGTGATAGGCGTGGAGAGTGACTCGATCCGGATCGTCGATCACGCCGTGGAGAGTGTTTCGCCCGCAAGAAAAAAACTTCACATATCGCTGCAAGTGGGGCAAGAGTCAAGTTTGAAGATCATGAAAACCCCCATACGAATCCTATGCAAGCTTGAAAGCGGAACAACGGAAATGGAACTCCC
>JADFHU010000503.1 GCA_022567055.1 Planctomycetota bacterium | reverse complement strand
CCCTGCCGGACTGGATGGAAACGGGCTGGGTGGCTTAAAACGCCAGGTCCAGCGTCACTGGAAAGTGATCGGAGGCCGTTGTGAATGTCTTGCGATGTGGCTTTAACGAATCGTCTTGGTATGGGTTCCAAACTCTTCCGGGATTCGTGTCCGCGGTGGGCAGGTTTGCTGACGCCAAGATGTGATCGATCAGCACGTTGACGTAGGTCTCGGTGATACGATCCTTGAAGCGGGTTCCCAGCCGTAGCGCTTGAACTCGGGACGACCGACGTTGTTCCGCAGCACCGCGTCCGGTCTGAATAGGTCCCCCATAATCGTTTCCACGGCGCTGCGGCCGGAGCGCATCTCATAGATATCCATGCAGGGACCGTCGTTGACATCGCCCATCACGGCGAACTATCGACCGTCGTCAAGCCAGTCCTCCACACGGCGGCGGATCCACTCGCATTCCGCATACAGCTTGAGCCGATTGCGCCGCGACACGCGTTCAAGTTGAACCTGGTCCACACTGCTGAAGATACCCTTCGACTTGGTGTGGACGCCGATCACGTAGAAGGTGCCGCCGCCGGTCAAATCCACCTTGGCCTCCAGTGGGGGGCGGTAGTGGCGATAGACCTCCTTGATATCATCGTCGTCCGTGTCACAAAAGAACTGACCGTCAAACCTGGGATTCGATTGACTGTCCGTGCCGCCCGGGGCATGCGTGACCGTCATTTTGTTGGGGTCGTACAGAATGGCGATCTCCTGCCGACCGCGCGAGGGAAAGCCGATCATGGCCTTGTTCGTGGACAGGCCGGCGGACCCCGCGAAGACTTCCAGCTTTGTCACGGTGTCCTGCACGCCGGTGGTTGTCGTCGTGTTCGGCGCTTCGACAATGGTAATCAAGTCGGCGTCGATGAGTTCAAGCACCGCCTGAACCGCAGCGAACTTGGCTTGTGAGTCCGCAGATGTCTTTGGCGAGTTGTCTTCGTTGAAGTGATCGTCGAACCATTCGATGTTGTAGCTGGCAATGCGAATCGTTATGGCGTTGCTCCTTCGCTCACTTCAAATCCGCCTTCTTCACATGAAGGAGTCTGTGCCCCAACATGTCCACGCTTGCCTGCGCCTGTTCCAGCACGATGTAGCCTACCAGGGGTTCGTAGCTTCCCTCGGCGGGTTCCATGTCCAGGAAGAGCACCTCCCCGTAGATGGGGGCGAAGCCCTCCAGAATAATCTCTACGGGACCACACACTTCTCCGGGTACCAGTGCCTGCGTAGCTGTTTCGCACTCAATGTTCCGTACGGTGGCGATTTTGCCTAGACGATCTTTCCATGCCCTGGGCAAAACCATGTAGGCCGCCCCGGTGTCAACCAACGCGTCGCAGGTGAGGGTGTACCCCTCCTCTAGGAGATTCCTTATCCTCACGTTGACCGATATTCTGCCCATTCAATAGACTCCCGTTTGAATTGTGTTCGTTTCAGTCTACCACCAGGGCAACGAGGTGTCGAGTGGCTACAGGTACGGTCTCTACCCCATTTGATGGTGAAAGAGACTGCTGTGAATCCCTCCAGATTTTTTGGCCTGGTTCAATTCTGGGTTACATTCTCGATCGTTGTCGTTGTCGTAATCGTAATCGAAACGTGGGACTTGGGCAATCAGGGATATCGATTACGACAACGACAACCGCTGCGCTGACAACGACAACGAAGATAGCTGGGCAGGCTGGTACCTATTCGGGAGTGATTTTGAACCAGGCCAGTTTTTTTGATTTTCCTATCGACTCTCCGCTTGCTGGAGGGGCTATCAGGGGATTTAACGCGGCTACGTTGAAGAGCAATGGAATTCGTACTCGTAATCGTAATCGAAAAAAAGCCCAAAAAATCCGAGTACGAGTACCGCTGCGCTGAGTACGAGTACAAGCACGATTGCATGCGCAAACCTGGGTAGATAGTCAGGAAGCAGAGTATGTATATCTAGGGACCGAGGACCAGCGACTGATTACTGCCTGCCCTGAGCGAAGTCGAAGGGATTACCGACTGATCACTGATTACTGATTACTGATCGCCCTGCCCCTCTACCAGCGTGATGAGTTGATTGGCTTTTATGGCGGTGAAGACATCTGTCTCGCCGCCGATCCAGCGGACCTCTACCCGGTCTACCTGGGTGTGGTCGCCGAGGCCAAAGTGCAGCCGTGTCCCATAGTGGCTCTGATAGCCGCGACCGCTGTGGACTTCGTCTATGAGGGCGAGGTCGCCCGCTGTGACGGTGACGCGGGCGCCGATGCCGTCGCGGTTGGTTTCTTCCCCCTGGAGAAGAATCTGCAGCCAGTTGCCTTTCGAGGTCGAGTCGTTGCGGAGCAGGGTAGGCGCTTCCCGCGAATTCAAGACCACCACATCGATGTCGCCGTCGTTGTCCAGGTCGTCGAAGGCGGCTCCGCGGCTGCTGAGTTTGACTTGCAGGCCCGAGCCGCCCAGGGTGGAAACATCGGTGAAGCCTCCCCGGCCGTCATTGCTGAGCAGGACGTTGCGCTGAAGATAGCTCGTCACGTCGTCATAGCGGTCGACATTGTCCTGCAGATGACCGCAGGCGATGAAGAGGTCGCGATCGGCGTCGTTGTCGAAGTCAACGATGCCGACACCCCAAGTCACCATGGCCAGGGTACCGCTACCGGCGCCGCTCTGTTGGGTAATGTCGTCGAAGAAATCATCCTGCAGATTTCGGTACAACGTGGAGAGTTCCTGCTGATAGGACGTGACTTTGAAGTCCAGCCAGCCGTCATTGTCGTAGTCACCGCAGTCAACCCCCATGCTGGCGCTGGGATTCCCGTCCGCGGTGTAGGCGGTACCCGCCATCATGCCGATCTCGGTGAAGACACCGCTGCCGTTGTTTCTGAAGAGGAAGTTCTCGGCGACGTCATTGCCGACGAAGATATCGGTGTCACCGTCATTGTCGTAGTCGGCACAGACAGTCCCCATGCCCCAGCCGGCATGGGCGGCGATGCCGGCCGCGGCGCTGATGTCGCTAAAGGTGCCGTCCCCGTTGTTGCGGTACAGCCTATCGGACAGTGGTCGATGGTGGATGGGAGCACGGTAGGCCCGGTACCCGCTGAGAGTCGACTGCACATGGGCGTCATAAGAAAACTCGAGGTAGTTGGCGACGAAGAGGTCCAGATCGCCGTCGCCTTCGATGTCCAGGAAGCAGGCGCCGGCGCCAAACTGGCGGCCCGCATCCACACCGGCGATCTTGGTGACGTCGGTAAAGGTGCCATCGCCGTTATTTCGGTAGAGGACATTGGGTCCGAAGTTGTTGAGGTAGACATCGGCATCGCCGTCGTTGTCGTAGTCGCCCACCGCCACCCCCAGGCCATAGCCGGTGTCGCCCAGGCCGGAGGCCTCGGTGACATCCTGAAATCGCCACTGGCCTAGATTCCGATAGAGGGCGTTGCGTGGAACAGCCGTGGACTCTGTTCCCTTGAGGGGCGCCCCGTTCAGGAAATAGATGTCGATGCGACCGTCACGGTCATAGTCAAACAGGGCCAGGCCGGCACTGGCGGTCTCAACGATGTAGTACTCACCGGAGCTGCCGTCGGTGTGTCGGAAGGCCACACCGCTCTCAGCGGTGACATCTGTTAGACGAATTGCGCCCAATGCCGGTGAGGCGCTCAGTGCGAGACAGCCCAATATGGAGATCATACGGGTCTTTATCGGATTCATATTAGCGGCTCAAGGTAATCTGACGGTAAGCCTTCTGATACGCCTGGTTGCCCGGATCTCTTTGCAGCGCCTGCTGTAGCGCCTGGAGCGCGGCAGGCGCATCTCCCATACGCCGACAGACGAGGCCCAACACGTAGTAATTGGGGGCCGAGGGCTCTAATGTCACGGCCTGTTGGGCCCAGGCCCGAGCCTGCTTGAGATTGTTGTTGGTCTTGAGATGCAGACGCGCCAGCTCGCGATAGCCGTAGGATTGGCGGGGTGCCAGACTGACGATGCGTTCAAAGGCCAATTCCGCCTGTCGATGACGTCCCAATTGTAGACTCAGAGAGGCGATCAACATTTGGCAGGTGGGGTCGTGGGGCTGCAGATCGGCAATCCGCTCGCACTGGCCCAGTGCCTCGGCAAACTGTCCCAGGGCCCGGTAGCGTGCGGCCAGCCTCTTGCGAGTCTTCGGGTTCTGAGGATCGAGTGTCACGGCCTGCTTCAGGAGGGACAGGCCGGCGGCTTGATACAAACCGGCGGCTGCGGCTGCCAGGCTTGCCAGCGAGCGTTTGGCCTTTTGCAGATCCTCTTCGGCGGTGAAGCCATAGAGGTCTTTCTTCTGGTACTCATTGCTCCGCTGCTGAAATTGCTCGCGGTAGTGTTTGGCCTCCTGGCGTCGCCCCGAACGCACCAGGGCGGTGGCGCATTCATAATAGGCCTGGGTAAATTCGGAGTCCAAGGCCAGCGTCTTCTCATAGAACGCGATGGCTTGCGGGAATCGTTTCTCCTGCAGGTGGATCTTGCCCAGCAGGTAATACGTACGCGGCGACCGCGGTGAAATCCCCAGCTCCTCGGTGAGTACCTCGATGGCTGCATCGCGCTGATTTAATCCCATGAGTGTGTGGCCGAGACTATCGCGTACGCCGGGCCGGGCGGGGTCGAGGGCAAGGACCTGCTGCCAATGCGCCACGGCCCGCGTCAATTGCCCCTTTTCTTCCGCCAGAATGGCCATATTGGTAAACGCTTCCGAGAGATGCGGTGCCAGTGCCAAGGCCTGCTGCCAACAGGCAAGCGCTTGAGTTGAATTCCCGAGCTGCCGAAAGGCATTTCCCTGTAGCAGATGTGCTTCGGCCGTTCGAGGAAAGTCCGTAACCAAACGACGGGCCAGTTAGGCGGCCGTTTCG
>JADFHU010000026.1 GCA_022567055.1 Planctomycetota bacterium | reverse complement strand
TGTATTTCTGCTGGACTTGCTGTTCTTGGGTGCCGCCATCTGTTTGGTGTCGTACATCGCGATCGTTCTTGGATCCTCCTTCGAGACATCGAAGGCTTGGGCTACGCCGCCCAGGATGACGTCGAATGCTTGCTGATTGAACTTGTCGGCGCTGCTGAGGTAACCGGTCGCGTCAGCTTGTTGCCGAAATCGATCGAGCGAAGCGAGCAAACCGCGCCGGTCGTGAAAAAACCAGTGAAAGATGAGTCATTGGAGTTCTGCTGAAATGTGTTCCGCACTTCGAATCCTATTGACCATGCTACTGGTGCTGGTCTCTGGTCAATTCCACGCGGGCATTGCAGCCGAGGGCGAAATGCCGCCGGACGATGCTCTTTCGACCGACGAGCAGAAACTGCTGCGCCGGTGGATCGAAGACGGCGCGCCGGGTCTGTCAAAAACGGCGTCCGGCAAGGCGGGGCATTGGGCGTTTCAGGGGCTGGCTCCGCCCAATCCGCCCCAACCAACGGATGCGGGGCGCGGGCGAACTCCGGTGGATCGGTTCATCCTGAGCAAACTCGACCAGCACGGGCTGTCTCTCAATCCCCAAGCCGATCGGTCGACGTTGATTCGTCGAGTCAGCTTCGACCTGACTGGATTGCCGCCGGCGCCCGACGAGATCGCCAGATTCCTGGCCGACCAAGCCGATGGCGCCTACCCGCGCATGGTTGATCGGTATCTGTCCTCGCCACGTTACGGCGAGCGCTGGGGAAACCACTGGCTCGATGTGGCCGGCTATGCCGACTCGAACGGCTACTTCAGCGCCGACACCGACCGTCCCCTGGCGTACCGCTATCGCGATTACGTGATCCGGTCGTTCAACGCCGACAAGCCGTTCGATCAGTTCGTGCGCGAGCAACTTGCCGGCGATGAGTTGGCAGAAGCCGTCGGTTACCGTCCCGGTGGACCGATCACTCCGCGAATCATCGAGTTGCTCGAGGCGACCCATTTTCTGCGAAATGCTCAGGACGGAACCGATTCGAGCGACGGCAACCCTGACGAGGTGCGAACTGACAAGTACAAGGCATTGGAAGGGACGCTGCAAATCATCGGCTCTTCACTGCTAGGTTTGAAGCTGCAATGCGCACGCTGCCACGATCATAAATTCGAGCCCATTAAGCAGCGCGAGTACTACCAGTTGCAGGCCATCCTATTTCCGGCCTTTAACGTCGACAACTGGATTGTTCCCCAGAAACGATTCGTGATCGCCGCGTCGGCCAAGCGGATTGCCGAATGGGAAGCGGAATCGGCCGAGCTCGACGACGAAGTGGCCCTGCTCCAGACGCGGTTTGCCGAATGGGTCCGCAAGAACCGAGAGCGTGGGATTGTTGCGTTTGAAGATCGCTTTGACAAAAGTGATCGTCCGGACGCCGCCGCCGACCCAGACGCCAACACCAAATGGAGCAACTCGGCCCCCGGCGACGCAAGTCCCGCGGGAACTCCGGCGGTTCAAATCGGTTCGGCGACTGCGCCTGGGGCTGTCGTCGAGAAGGCGGCGTTGCGGATCATCGAATCCGGTGCCGCGGGCGACCGAGGGATTTCGACGAAGCGGAAGTTCGATTGGACTCCGGACGCAAAGAACGCCTGGATTCAGGCCACGTTCGATTTGGTCGCCAATTCCGTCGACGGCAGCCCTCCGGCAGCACGGATCGGGTATTTCATCGCGCTGGCCGATTTCAATGACCGCGGCGAGGGCGGCGGCAACATCCTGCTCGATGGAAATCCGGCCGGGGGCGCTGCGGTTCACCTCGATTATCCAGGCAGCGATTCCAAGTCGGCCGGCAGCATTGGCCGGCAAGGCTACCAGTCGGGGCACAACTACGGCGTGCGAGTGACGAACGAGGGGCAGGACCGGTTCCGCTTAGATCACCTCGTCGACGGCGCCGTTGAAGGCAAGTCCGTAACGATTGCCGCGTCGGATCTTCCGGACGGCGGTTTCGGATTCGAGTACTGTTGTGGTCGCAGCTTCATCGTGGACAACGTTGTCGTTGAGACAAGCGATCCGTCGCTCGATCCGTCTGCTCGTATGATGTTTGCCAAGAAACTCGAAGCGAAACGCAAGAAGCAGAGCGATGCGCTCAAGGCCCTAGACGCCCAGCGAACCGACAAACCCGGAAAGATCGCCTGGGTGACCGATGCCTCGTCGGAGTCTCTGGACGTGTATCTTCTGGACCGAGGCGACTACAAAGCCCGAATCGAAAAGGTGCAACCGGCCGGTTTGACGATTCTGTCCGATCCGGACAATCCGTCTGAACTGAGGCCGGCTGACGCGCAAGTCATTCGCACAACGGGGCGCCGATTGGCGTTTGCCCGCTGGTTAACGCAGCCAGGTTCCAAATCCGCGGCTGTGTTGGCACGTTTGACCATGAATCGCATCTGGCAACGGCATTTCGGCAGCGGAATCGTTTCGACGTCCGACAACCTGGGTTACTCGGGTTCGCCGCCGTCGCATCCGAGACTGCTCGACTGGCTGGCGGCTCGATTTGTCAAAAGTGGCTGGAGCGTCAAGCACATGCACCGACTGATTCTCGCATCGGCCGTCTATCGGCAATCCAGTGTTCCGAATCAGGCGGGCCGCGAAATCGATCCCGAGAACCGATTGTTGTGGCAGCATGCGTTGCAGCGTCTCGATGCCGAATCGATCCGCGACGGCATGCTAGCGATCAGCGGTGAACTGGATCGGCGCATGGGCGGTCCCTACGTTCCCACCAAGCGGCTGAGTCCGTCGGAGGTGACCGTTGACGAGAACAGTCCCGGCGCCCGTCGGCGCAGCGTGTACTTGCAACGCCGACGAACCCAAATACCCAATTTCTTGAAAGTATTCGACGCCCCGTCCGTCGTCTTCAACTGTACGCGACGTGACTCGACGACGGTCCCGTTGCAGTCGCTGGCTCTGTTGAATTCCGACTTTTCCCGGCGTCGGGCTGCCGCATTGGCCGCGCGGCTGCGACGCGACGCCAGCGCCGGCCGGGACGCGAAGATCACCCGTGCATTCCTGCTGGTCCTGGGCCGCGACGCGACGCGCGAAGAACGGGTCGTCTCGCGAACATTTCTGACGCAGCAGTCGGCCGAGTACTCCGCGCAAGTTGCGGACGACGAACAGGCATGGGTTGATTTCAGCCAGATGCTGATGGCCAGCAATGCGTTTCTGTATGTGGAGTAACGTGATGGAATCGCACTTTCCGTATTCGCTCAATCGACGATCCTTCCTGGGCGGTTCGACCGGGGCACTGGGCATGCTGGCGCTAGCGCATCTGCTGCGTGCCGAATCCAAACCGCCGGCTACGGCTGACCAACGCCATTTGACGATGGATGCGGCGACGCATCATCGGCCGCGGGCGAAATCGGTGATTTGTCTCTTTCAGCATGGCGGTCCGAGCCAGGTCGATCTATTCGATCCGAAACCGGCACTCACAAAACTCGACGGCAAACCGTACTCGGGCGACCTCGAAGCCCATTTTGACAAGCAGAAAGGCAACTGTCTGGCGTCACCGTTTCGGTTCACGCCGAGCGGACAATCGGGCATCGAATTATCCGAACTGCTGCCGCACACCGCCCGCATTGCCGACGAGATCACTCTGATTCGATCGATGACCACCGAGTCGGTTGACCATGAATCGGCTCTACGGCTGATTCACAGCGGCACGTTCAGCGCCGGCTCACCTACGTGGGGCAGTTGGGTGATCTATGCGCTGGGAGCCGAGAACCAAAACCTGCCGGCCTATGTGGTGCTCTCTGATCCGGGTGGTCTGCCGGTCGACGGCGGGCGCAATTGGTCCAGCGGTTGGTTGCCAGCGGTATATCAAGGCACGCCGTTTCAGACCGGCGATGCGCCGGTGCCCAACCTGATGACTCCGCCGAATGTCACGCCCGGCGCGCGAGCCGCCCAACTTCAGTTTCTGGATCAGCTCAATCGGTTCCAGCAACGCCGATTCCCAGAAAACTCGGAACTGAAGGCCCGCATCACGAATTTTGAGACGGCAGCCCGCATGCAGACGACCGTCCCGAGTGCGCTGGACCTCTCGAGCGAGACCCAGGCGACTCAGAAAATGTACGGCCTCGACAACCCGATCACGCGCGACTACGGCGCCAGATGCCTGACGGCGCGCCGGCTGATCGAACGCGGCGTTCGCTTCGTGCAGCTATTCCTCTCGGGCCAACCCTGGGATACACACAGTGAGAATGCTAAGACGCTGACGGGGCTATGCGCACGCACCGACCAACCCAGCGCGGCGTTGGTCGAAGATCTGAAGCAACGCGGACTGCTCGATTCCACCATCGTCCTCTGGACTGGCGAGTTCGGCCGTCTACCGATCTCGCAAGGCAAAGATGGTCGCGACCACAATCGTCACGCGTTCTCGCTGTGGTTGGCCGGCGGAGGGTTCAAGCCCGGCTACTGTCACGGCGGCACCGACGACGTCGGTTACCGCGCGGTCAAAGACGTTGTCACGGTCCACGACCTGCATGCCACATTGCTTTGGGCCTTGGGCCTGGATCATCGCCGCCTGACCCATCCTCACGACGGGCGCCCGACATCCTTGTCGGATCCCGAATTGACCCATGCCCGCGTCGTACCCGAATTGCTGGCCTGATTCCGTTCGGCCTCAATTAGAGGCGCTTTCCTGAGTAGTTTCATGCCGCTGTCGCGGCTAGGTTGCTCCAGGGAAGCCGCTGTTTTCCTGATTTTCTGACTCAAATGGACCGGGTACAAACCACATGCAACAGCCCCAGGACCGCCATGGCGGTCCTGGGGCTGTTTCCCATTGATCGGCCTTCCCCTCGGGCGGATGCTTATTTCTATGGTTGTTAAATCATGATATCCATCAATTCCCGCTCACGGCGACTCAGCTGTTTTGCGATATCGTTGCTCATAATGTGAAGAATTTCGCACATGGGTCAGTGCCCGACAAGAACAATGTGCGAAATATTTCACACTTAAGGGTCGGCGGCGCCGTCGTGGCTCGCGCCCCTAGCCGAAGAGGTCGTGCCGGCGCTAATTACCGCCGTCTCTGACGAGAACGTCGATGTCCGTCGCCGCGCGATTACGGCTCTTGGACGGATCGAGCCGGCCGCGAGCTCCGCGATTCCACGACTCGTGCAGGCCCTCGCCGAAGACGATGCCGACGCCCGCGCGGCGGCGTTGTTGGCGCTGCGCCGGTTTGGTCCGGCCGCCAAAGCCGGGGCCGCTCTGGGGTCATTAGCGTAAAGGATTCGGTGACAGCCTCGGTGAAGCTTTTGAGTCGGTGAAACTATTGGTCAGGGCTTGATTAGGGGTTGGGCAATGCAAACGCTCAATACTTCATGCGGTTAACGACATTCTCTACCACGCAACCGCGCAGCCATCCTTGTGCGGAGTCGATCCGCCGGTCATAACACCATTGACTTTATCGAACATGATACCCTGCGCCCCACCGACTCCGCCTCTGGTCGTTCGGCGCTGGAGCACATGCCCCCATGCTTCAAGCTGTTTTAGCACGACTTCATCAATACCCGGTTCAACCGAGACGCGCAAACCGGAACCGTGGTTAACACGCGGAATTTCAACCGCCTGCTGCATATTCATGTTGAAATCGACCACATTCAGAAATATCTGCACATGTTGCTGGGGCTGTACTGAACCACCCATGCAGCCGAATGTCATAAAGAACTCGCCGTCTTTAAAGGCCATTGCGGGAATGATGGTATGAAATGGACGCTTATGCGGTGCCACAACGTTGACATGCCGCGGATTGCGAGAAAACAGCGCCGCGCGGTTCTGGAGTGTAAATCCCGTTCCCGGAGCGACAAGCCCGGAGCCGAAACCGGAGTAGATGCTGTAAATGAACGACACCGCGTTCTTATCTTTGTCCATCACTTGGAGCAGGACTGTGTCACCCTCCTTGGGAATTCCCGACGCGGGACGTTCGGCGGCGTTTTTCGGATTTATCCGGTCAAACTGGCTTTTACCGTATTCATCAGAGATCATCCGACCGATGGGCAGGTCATTGAATTCAGGATCGGCGTTCCATTTCTGGATATCAGCATATGCGAGTTTCTTTGCTTCAATGAAATGGTGCAGATACGCCGCGGAATTATGACCGAACGCCTTCATATCCACGTTTTTGAGAATTTTCAGTATTTCCAGAGCGGCGATTCCCTGACCGTTCGGAGGCAGTTCATAAAGACGGTAGTTCTTATAATCCGCATAAATCGGCTCGACCCAGGTAGACGTGTGGTCCTCGAAATCTTTCATCGTCAGGAGACCATCTTTTTCATCCGAATAATCCACGATAGCCTGAGCAATCGAGCCTCTATAGAATGCGTCGCGGCCTAGCGCGGCAAGTTTTCTTAATGTGTTTGCAAGGTCCCTGTTGACAAATATTTCACCGATGCGGGGTGCGCGTTCACCGTCCACAAGCCAGGTTTTCGCAGTGGATTCATCACGCCTGAGCTTTCCTACGCTGCTTCTCCATGCCCGGCCAATGATCGGCGTGACTGGAAAACCGTTCTCGGCATAATAGATTGCCGGTTCCAAAACCTCCGCCATGCTCATGGTGCCGTATTCTTCCAGAACATCGAACCAGCCGGCCACCGCTCCCGGAACGCTTACGGAATAGATGCCGCTGATACCGCGCATCTCATGCTTTTTAAGCTTTTCATTCAGCTTATCGAGCGTCATCCCATACGCCGCTCTGCCGCTGGCGTTTAGGCCGATAAGCTTTTTCTCTTGGGCCATATACACCATGATAAACGCGTCACCGCCGAGACTCGTGCTCATCGGTTCGACAACGGTTAAAACAGCCGCGGTCGCGACTGCTGCGTCGACGGCGTTACCGCCCTTTTTCAAAATATCGAGACCCGCATTAGCGGCGAGAGGATGACTCGTTGCCACCACACCGTTGGTTCCCATTGCCGGCGAACGCAGAGTTTCATATCCGTAATCAGGCTGAATAGAAGGCTCCACACCGGAATAGTGTGCCGCTTTTTGGGCGATTTGTGTATACATAGTATCGTTCTGGCATCCTGTACTCATTAGACTGGCCGTTGACAATATGACCAGGCAAAGCAGTGAAGTCCGATTTCTTCCATGTAAGCGGGACATAAGAAACCCCTTTCGTCGGTTGATAATTCTATCGCTCAAGCAACGGCTTTGCTGGTATGAATGACTAAGGCTATGCCGCGGTAATGAAAAAGGAAACTCCTGACTGTGTAGAAGTCATCCCAAAACCTCTTTCGACTGCGACTGGCTGCAAAGCCCGTAGATCTGCGTTGTCGGCGAAAAAGGTTCTCGACGTACTTCAGTACGCCTCCGAGCAATTGCCGCTTCGCGGGCGCCTTCGGCGTCCACCTTTGAGTTTTCCACGACCTTTTCGCTCAATCTCGTTACAAAACAGGTTTTGGGATGACTTCTAGTCGTTTTGGCCAAACTCCTTGACCCCAACACCAGAACGGAGTTTTGACATGAGTAGGAAATTAGCACATCCATGCTGGGACTGCAAGCATCACATTGTATGGGCCGCCAAAGGGGCCGCGCCTAACTTTTCAATTTTTGGGGGCCGTTTTGGGATCGGCCCTTAGCGTAAAGGATTAGGACTCCGAAAAGGGGGGCGTTCATTAGTAAGACCCCTCCCTTACTAAGACTCCACCGTGAGAAGGACCCGACACAACTCACCAATGTGGCTGAAGACGTGATGTACCAAGACGTCCTGGAGCGACCGCGACGACGGAGTCGTGGCTACAAAGAGCAATGCACACGTCCCCAGGTCGTGAAATTCAAGGAAAGAATTAGAAGGACGAAGTAAGGGGGCCTTAGGACGAAGATTTCAATCGGATACAGCCATTTTTTTAGTTCCCAGGCCGACGATGCTCGATACTATCAGATGTGAAACGGCTATGGTTCCACAGGTCGTAATACCTAACGATGTCCACTGGATGTTGGGAGTAGAATCGGACTAAACTGTAGAGAGTGAATCATGAGCACTGTGAATGACTCAATTACCCGTCGCGGCCTTCTCAAGAGGGCGGGTCTAAGCGCCGCAACCATCTCAGCTCCCATGGTTCTACCCTCTGGGTTGTTCGGAAAGGCAGCCCCATCAAACAGGATCACATTGGGATTCATAGGCATGGGTGGTCAAGGCACGGGGCGGAATCTTGGCACTTTTCTCAACCAGCCAGATATTGCCGTCCTGGCTGTCTGCGACGTCAGGCGGGAAGCGGCGGAAAACGCCAAGAAGAAAGTCGACAAGAACCACCAAAACAGCGACTGCGCAGCTTGCCAAGATTTTCGTGAGGTCATCAGCCGCAGAGATATTGATGCGATTGTAATCTCCACCCCGGACTACTGGCATGTGCCACTTGCCATGGCGGCGCTGCGTGCCGGCAAGGATGTGTTCTGCGAGAAGCCGACCTTGACGATCACCGAGGGTCGCAAGTTGGTCAAGGAAGTCGCCAAACGCAAAGCGGTCTTGCAGTGGGGTATCGAGGACCGGTCCTTGATCAAGTATCATCGACTGGGTGGATGGGCGCGCAGCGGTGCCATCGGCAACGTGCAATCCATCCATGTTTCGCTCCCCAGGAAGAAGCCCTTCCTCAAGGATGAGCCCAGTCCGGTTCCCGAAGGTCTTGATTGGAACATGTGGCTGGGGCCAGCTCCCTTCCACCCTTATACGCCAACGCGTACGGGTCCCCAAAACTGGCGGAACATCACGGACTACTCGGGCGGTTCGCTCACCGACTGGGGATCGCATCTGGTGGACACGGCGCAGATTTGTGCCGGCATGGAAAACAGCGGCCCCGTCGAAGTATCGGGCGTCGCCGGCAAGCTAGATCCTGAAACCTACCAGTCCAATGCGCCCGTGGAATACAAAGTCCACTATCGCTATGCCAACGGCGTGGACGTATACGTGGAAGACGCCGGTCCGGTAGATCTTAGGATCGTCGGGACGGATGGCTGGGTCCGTTGCAAGGGATGGGATGGCGTTTGGGAAGCGAGTTCCCAAGATATCATACGCATCAAGGAATTTGGCAAAGAGGCCAATTTCTGGCCCCGCCCGCAAATCGAGCATCGTGATTTTCTGGACAGTATGAAATCACGGAAACCACCGGCCTACCATGTCGAAGCGGGCCAGCGCCTGTCGACCACCCTGCATCTCGGGCACATGGCCCTGCACACCGGCAGAAAGATCAAATGGGATCCCGAAAGAGAGGCCTTTGCGGGCGGAGAGACCGAGAGCATGAATAGCAACATTTACAATCGTCCCGCTCGGGACTGGGAGTCGGCGTGATCTTTTATTCTTGCCGATCCCTAAGAAGCGATGATGCTGTATTCTGTGGTGCTGCCGCGGTCCCATTGGCGCTTGGCATGCGCAAACTATCGCGTGAGGTACAAAAAATATCCTGTCCTTGCGGGTAGCCTACTTTGCTTGCTTGTTTTTCTGCTTCTTTCGTCTTTTTTGCGATTTTGCCTGGGAATCCTTGGGGGGTCCGTAAGCGTCCAACATCACCTTGTCAACGATGTTTCGATCCGAGCGGTTGAGGAATGCCGGGAGCATCGGATCGTTCGTCTTTTCCATCCATGCCTGCATCCGTGCCTGCATGTCTCGGACCACGTCACGGTGTTCGGGCGCCTCGATGAGGTTGTTCAGGCAGTCGGGGTCTTTCTCCAGATGGTAGAATTCCTCGGGAACGCGATAGCGGAAGAGTTCCACGCGGGCCGCTATGTGGGGGTCGGTTTGTGCAGCCTCGTTCATGGCCTTCATGCACAGACCTTCATTGTTGTTCCTGTACCAGTGCTTACCATCGCTGAATGGATTGTAAATGTACCCCCATCGCGCATTTTGAACGCAGCGCATGGGCACGGCATCGTTTCCGGCCTTTCTGTCGATCTGCGTGAAGACCCAATTCCGTCCCTCCTGCAGGCCGCCTCGGAGCAGCGGCACGAAGGAACGACCGTCCAGTTGTTTCGGGCCGGCAACCCCGGTCGCGTCTAGGAAGGTGGGAAACAGGTCGACGCCGGATACGAAGTTGCGGCGGTCGTCGCTGCCCGTCTTGACGACGCCGGGCCAGCGAACGAGCATCGGCGTCCGTGTGCTGTGAAACCAGGCGTTGCATTTCGCAAAGGGCACGGCGATGCCGTTGTCGGACAAGAACACGACCAGCGTGTTCTCGGCAAGACCCGACTCATCGAGCGCTTGCATCACGCGTCCAAAGGTGTCGTCTAGCCGCCGGGTCGAATTGAGGTATTGGGCCAGCTCTGCGCGGACGCCAGGCAAATCAGGCAAGAAGCCGGGTACGGTCACGTCCGAAGGCTGGTACACCTTGGAGGGCATGGCCGCGCCCCTGGTGAGCTTATCTGGATTGCAGTAGGGCCGATGGGGGTCGTGAGAGTTGACCATGAAATAGAAGGGTTTTTTTTCGGCTTTGCTCATTTCGAAAAACGTCACGCATCGCTGATAGTAAATGTCGGGATTTCGGCCATTGCCAAGATCCTTCCGGTCGAAATGGTAGTCCCACTCCATCGTCGGCGAAGGTGACGAGTGACCCACTTTCCCAAGAACGCCCGCAAGATATCCAGCGTCCTGAAACGTGGTCACGATATCGGGCACACCCTCATTGGCCTTCATGAACCCCATGGCCCCGCTGCGGTGGCTGTAGAGCCCGGTGCCGATCACGGCGCGGCTGGGAGCGCAGATGGCCGCATTGACATGGGCGCGGTCGAAGCGCATCCCCTGCCGGGCGAAACGATCGAGATGCGGCGTAAGGCCTTCGGGCATGCCTCCGAAAGCTCCCAGGGATTCCGCGTGCAAATCGTCCGCGGTAAACAGAAGGACGTTCAGTCGGCCCGTTGGTTGCTCGGCAAGGGCCGGCCCCCCCAGCAATGCGAGTTGCACGAGCAGCAAGCGAAGTGCGGTGAAGTGGAAAGGTCTGTTACACATCGCTAATAATTCAGCCCCAGATCATTGTCTTTGACCGCCTTCATCTTCGCCGCCATCTTTGCCCGCAACTCCTTGACGATGTGGGCGTATTCGGGATTCTGGGCGAGGTTGGTATATTGCTTGGGGTCTTTTTTCATATCATAAAGTTCCATTGCCGGTAGAGGCGGTTTTCTCTTTTTGGGTGCGCGCCCGAGCTTATTGTACTCAATGAAGGCCCATCTGTCATTCCGTAGCAGCATCCCTTTCCCGTTGGCACAGAAGACTGCTTCCCGCACTGTTTCTGACGGATCGTTGAGAAGGGCTGAGATGTCTTTCCCCTGGAGCCGCTTCGGCACCTTCAGCCCGCAGAGACTGGCCGTTGTCGGATAGAGATCGAGCAATTCGACCAAGGAATTGCAGACCGCTGGTTTCTTACCGGGCACAGAGATGATGAGTGGCACCCTTGCTGACTCGTCTAGGAGACTGACCTTGGCCCAAAAATCGTGCTCGCCCAAATGATAACCGTGATCGCTGGTGAAGATGACAATGGTCTTGTCACGCAATCCTGCCTTTTCGAGTGCATTCATTACCTTGCCAACTTGAGTGTCCATGAAGGAAACGGAGGCGTAGTAACCGCCCACAGCCTTTTTCTGCCGTCGGATATCCATCTTCATGTTAACGCTAGTCTTGTAGTTGATGCCCTGCCTGGGGATGTCGTCCCAGTCCCCGTCTACCTTTTCCGGCAGTACCATTCTGTCATAGGGAAGAAAGGGCGGGTAATAGAATTTGGGCGCAACAAACGGAACGTGGGGTCGGACAAAACCAACGCCGAGGAAAAAAGGCTTGTCCATGCCTTTGAATCTCTTGATCAACTCAATCGCTTTGGCAGCGGTTTTACCATCGGAATGAACCATGTCATCACCATTCGCTTCGACGACGACGAAGGTATTACCGCCGACAACCGGTTTCTTACCGTCGGGGTTGCCTTCCAGGGTCTCACCCACACCAGGGGCTTTCCATTCTGGTCCTTTGCTGTTGTATTTTTCGGACCAGGACAGGGGATCATCGGCGCCGTCAGTTCCAGCTTCGATGCCGCCAGGAACTCCCATGTGGAAGATTTTTGAAATGCGAGCGCTGTGATAGCCGTTATTCTTGAAATACTGTGCCCATGTGGCGCGGTCGCCGATGGCCTCACGTGGGCTGCGATACCCCAGCATTTTGATGGCGTGTGGATAGTAGCCGGACATGAGTGAGGCTCGCGATGGCCCGCAGTAGGTACCCTGACAGTAGGCTCGGGTAAAGCGCACGCCCTGCGCTGCGAGTTTGTCGATGTTCGGTGTCTTGCAAACTGTGTTGCCATAGCAGGACAAGGCGGTGTAAGTGAGATCGTCCGAGATGATAAAAAGGATGTTGTGTCTCTGCACCTTTCCATCAGCGGCCAACGAGATGACCACTGACATCGTCAAGATAATCATGGCTGGAATGAGAGAGAGGGAGTCCTTCATACTCAACCTCCAGTTCGCAATGGCTGGCCTGGTTCATTTCCGGGTTACATTCCCGATCGTTGTCGTTGTCGTGATCGTAATCGTAATCGAAACACGGGATGGGGGCAATCAGGGGTATCGATTACGACAACGACAACCGCTCCGCTGATTACGACCACGAGGAGTGGTACACGGACTGGCACCTATGGGTTTTTACACCGCACGCCCTAGGGGAGGGTCATAAATACGCGTTCTCGCAGATTAAGGGGCCGCAAATCGGCGCAGTGATACGTCGTGAGCGCCGATGATGAGTGCGCCTTGCCGGTTGAACGCCAGACTGTAGATCGGATTCTTCAGCGTCTCAGGCAGTTTCGTCCATCGGTCGTCGGTGGCGGACAATCGGTAGAGCGAACCTTTGGCGGTGCCGACTGCGAGCGTCGGTGGTACCCCTCCCCAGGCGAGCCCCCAGATGTAGGGATTGGCGCCCCAGGCAATGTATTCCGCATCCTTGGCCAGACCTCTGTAAGTGCGGACCAGGCGTCCATCCATATGATGAATTCTGACTTTCCCGTCCCGGGCGCCAGAGGCCAGCGACTTCGAGTCTGGCGAGAATGCCAGGCAATCGACCTTGGAGCTGTGATCCTGTAATTGAATCGGCTCTGCCTCTCCTTCGGTTCGCGAGATCATGACGAGCGCGTCCAGTCCTCCGGAAGCCAGATACAAGCCGTCTGGGGAAAAGGCGACGGCGCGCGCGGCGGCCGTATGGCGGTGACGCTTCCGCAGGGCGGCCGCGGACCACTCCGACAGATCGACCGTCATGACCCAGCCGTCGGCGCAGGCGAACGCGCCCAATTCTCCCGTCGCATGAACGGCAACATCGTAGATCAAGTCGTCGGCGGCCTTGAGCGTTCGGATCTCTCCGCTCGAAAGGTCATACAACGCCAGCACGCCTGACAATCCGGGATCTCCCCCGCCGAGCATGAGTCGATCCCCGGCGACGGCGAGTGACGTCACGCGAAACGGCGCTTGGATCAATCGCTTGAGCTCCGCGCCGTGATTTTCGTACACGCCGCCCTGGGACACGGAAAAGACCCGCTTGCCGCTCACGGCGATGTCCGTCACCGGTCCGATATGCCGATCCTGCGCCGACAAGACGACGGACGTACAGCATCCGATAAAAGTCAAGACGGACTTCCACAGGCGTATACGCGGGCGCGGTGACTTCCTCGTCATGCCGCTAAACCAGCAATTCCCGGACAAGGTTCATCGAAGGTTCAATGACTGGAATTGGCCGTCCGGCCGCTGTGCGGAGAGTGCGGCCGAGATTCGCACCTAGAGCGGAGAGCACGGTGTAAAAAAGATCCGCCGGCGAGACAGGATCCTCAATGGGCGTTTCGCCTTTGGCGTCCGTCTTGCCGATGACGGTTCCCGGGCGAATGCCCGCTCCAAACAACAACACGGAGCTAGCCCGCGACCAGTGATCGCGTCCGCCGCTGGCATTCACACGCGGCGTCCGGCCAAACTCGCTCGCCACCATGACCACGGTGTTCTCAAGCATGCCGCGCCGTTCGAGATCTTCGTGCAGCGCCGATACGGCCTGATCCATCGCGGTGAGTTTGGGGGGGAAACCGTAGGTCATGGCATTGACAATATTTCTGTGATGATCCCAGCCCTTGTCGCGAACAAAGACCGTGCGGACGCCGCCCTGTACCAATCGCCGCGCCAGCAAACAAGAAGACCCCATCACGTGGCGGCCGTAGCGCTGTCGAACGGATTCCTCTTCCCGCGTGACGTCAAACATCGAGCGGACTTCCGGGTCCAACGATAGGTATTGCGCTTGATTCAGGAACTGATCGCGCGCCAATTCCGTATCCGAACGCGGCTTCCCGTCGAACTGGTCGACCTTGTTCAAGAATTGGACCGCCTGGTGCATCTCCGGAATCGGTTCGAGGTTGCGCACCTTGAATCCTCTTACCCCGGGACTGCCTCCGAGTTCAAACGGACCGTGAGCCAGGGGCAGGAATCCCTGCGTGGCATAATAGTGCGCGTCGGGAATGGCGACGTAAGGCGGAATGGGGTTGTCCGTTTTGACGGCGCCCTGGCCAAACACGGACCCGAAGGTTGGATACTGAAGAACGGGATTGGGCCGTCGCCCCGTCAGCATGTAACACGAACCGCGGTCATGATTGCCTTCCGGGCTGGTGATCGAACGGATCAAGCTCAGCTTGTTCATGCGCTCCGAAAGCTGCGGCAAATGCTCGCTCAAGAAAACACCTTCGAGACTGGATTCACTCGACACAAGATCTCCGCGAATGTTTACCGGCGCCTCCGGTTTTCCGTCGAAGGTGTCGATATGGGACATACCGCCATCCATCCAGATCACAATCAGGGATCGTTTGGTGTTTTGCAGCAGGGGCGCGCCGGCCAACAACCCTGGCAGGAAAGGCAACGCCCCCATCGTGGTCAAGAAGTTTCTTCTGTCCATAATGGTTTCCGATCGGTTAACGCAGCGATCCGAATTCGCGACTGGCCAGTAGGGCCGCCGCGAGATCCTTCGCCACTCCACGGTTTTCTTTCGCCTGCCGCAACAGAGGCAGAAAATAATCACGCTCTTCCGCACGCGGTTCTCGCGCCAGAACGAGTCGATACAATTCCACCAACTGCTCGGCAGGTTGCGGCTGGAAATCAAGAAGGGCATCGACGTGGTTATCGGGGGCATTGAGCCCTGCCTGGATCAGGCCGCTGTTTAAGATGTGTAGTTGCTGCGCCAAGGGGGAATCCGGCAAGGCCGGCCCCTCGATCTGCGTCCCCAAAACGAATTCCACGGCGTTCTTGTATTGAGAAGGTGTCAGTGGACGGGCCTGGCGGCGGGCGAAGTATTGCAATTCGGGATCGCCTGAAACCTTGTCCTCGTCGGGAGGCGAACTGGATACGGCATAAAGGCGGGAAGTGACGATGAAGCGGACGAGTTTCCGAAGATCCGCGTCGTCTTTCACAAATCGGTCGACCAGCAGGTCCAGGATGGGTTCGCTGACACCGGGATTGGTGATCCGATGGTCGTCCGGCAGGTCCACCATCGGCCTGCCAAGCAGGACGCCCAATACCCGATTGACCATGTTGCGGGCAAATTGTGTGTTGCCGCTGTCGAGAACGAACCAAGCCAGAGTCTCCTCCGGGGCGAGTCCGTCAGGGGGAAGAGAGTTGCCCAGCGGCAGCAATTGGGGCACCGCCACCGTTCCGGATTCGGGGACAAAGAATTTGCCGGCCATCATGCCGCCGCCTGGAGCCGGCCGGGGATCGCTGAAATAGGCAGAAAACTGGAGATGCTCGGCATTGGTCCACCGATCCAAGGGATGATTGTGGCAACGTGCGCAACCAATCCGCATTCCCAGTGTCGTACGAGCGACATATTCGGCGCGGTCGCGCGGGTCCGAGAGATGCTTCCACGCCTGCTGCCCGACCGGATCGGTCAGCACCCTCCGAGTGAGTTCGGCGACGGATGCCTTGCGGGTCATGGCATCCTGGAACATCTTCCGGAGGCGAGTATTGCGTTGTCCCGCGTTTTTAGCGTCTTTGCCGGCTTCAGGGATTTCAAAGAACTCACCCAAGTGTCTGGCAAAGACCCGATCGAATTCGGATGTCGAAATCAACTGATCGACGATCCGAGCGACCCGACTTTCTACCGGCATTTGCTCACACCTTGTCAGTTCGTAGGGGCTGGGAGGCCGGCCCACGAGATCGAAATAAAGCCGCCTTACCAGAATCTTAGGCGGGGCCGGTTGCGCGGGCTCCAACCCCAACTGATGCAAGTGGCGGTGCCAGACGCGATCCAAGGGGTGCTCAGCCGTCTCAGTCACCCGCGAAACGCCGAAGGGCCGCCGCACGAGCTGCCGCGCGTTGAATTTCCCGTAACGGGCAAAAATCCAGGATTCACCCGGTCCCTTCATCTCGACATGGCCGAGGTCATCAACGGAGGCGACTTGTTCATTGCTGGATTTCAGCAAAGCCAGCTGCGTCACCTCCCGCAGAACCGCATGCGATCCCACCTGAAAATTCGCGAATACCGTAAACCCATCAGGCGAAGGGCGCAACTCAATGCCGGTCAACGTTTCGTCCTGCCCCTCGCGGTAGGGGGCGCCGCGCTCGATCCACTGAAGCAGCTCTCGGTAGGCGAACTCATCGCCTTGGAAGATGCGTCCGCCCTTGTGCTTCACGCCACGCCGGCTCGGCTTTCTCAAGATCAGACTGTTGGTCGGGCTGGCATAGTCGATGCGACGACCTCCCAATTCCTGCGTGATCGATTCGTAATCGAGTCGCGGGTTGTCCGCGAACAGGGAAAGCTTGAAGCCTCCCTGGCCGGTCGCGGTGCCATGGCACTCCGCCGCGGAGCATCCCGCCTTCGCAAGAATCGGTGAGATGCGATGCGCAAAGTGGAAGGCGGGTTCACGGGCTTTCCCGCCAGGCTCGCTCCCTGCCAGAACGGGAATCGCCACGGCTGAACATACCAGAACGGTTCTGATGCATCTCATGGTCATTTGTTTCTGTTTGAATCCGACTCCGCGGCTTGCCCTAAAAATCTCTGTGCCAGATCCAGTGCATCGTCATTTCCATAGCGGCCGTCGCTGGAGAGGAGGAATTGAAACATCGCGACGGACTGCTCACGCAGTTCCGCGGACTCCCGGCTGCGCGACTGAATGTCTGCAAAGATTGCCCCGTTGGTCTGACGGGAATTGGTTTTCCGCATGAAGGATCTCATCAGGCTGTTGAGTTGCGCGTCAGTCGGCGGTTTGCCTTTTGCCGTCGAACCGCCTGCCCGCCCGGCACGTGATTGGGGTTGCTTTCCTGTGCGTGCCGCCTGCGGTCGCAGCTTGCCATCCCCCTTGCCGGCTCTCAATTCCGGGGTCATTCCAGGCCTCTGCATTGCCCGCCGAATCTGCGTTGTCTTCATCGAGGTATATTGTAATTGGCCGGCCTTTGCCGCGTTGAGCCGCGTTTCGAGATACTTGTCGATCTGCTGCACGATTCCCTCGGCGACGACGCCGTTGCCGAAAA
>JADFHU010000025.1 GCA_022567055.1 Planctomycetota bacterium | reverse complement strand
TCACGGACGGACCGTTCACGAAAAATACCGTGGTTGCGCGGATTGGTCTCTGCTCAAACGGGTCAAACAGACCTTTCCCAGGGCAACCATCGTGGGCAGCGGTGATTGCTTCGATGCCCAGGAGACGATCACGAGGCTGAGGGAAACCGGCTTGGATGGATTCATCGCCGCCCGGGGAGCGATAGGAAATCCTTGGTTTTTTCAGGAACTCCGGGCGCTCTTCGCGGGTAAGC
Source organism: Planctomycetota bacterium (assembly GCA_022567055.1). Taxonomy (GTDB): domain Bacteria; phylum Planctomycetota; class Phycisphaerae; order Sedimentisphaerales; family Anaerobacaceae; genus JAIPFM01. The sequence continues at coordinate 17,231 of JADFHU010000025.1, read as the reverse complement.
CCCAGCCGACGCCTCCGGATCTCAACGAGCAGAAAGAGGTGATGCTGCACCACCTCGGCATGGTCCTCAAATTGTACCCGGCCGCCAAGGGAATCGGCTACTTCAGAAAATACGCCATCGGTTACGCCCGACGTCACCCGCAGCGCAAGAAGACGCAGATGGCCCTCATGAAGGCCAAAACGGCAGAGGAACTGCGCCAAACCATCGGAGCATGCTATCCATGAGCCAATGACTATTTCTTCTTCAGGACGAAGAGCGGATAGGTGCCCAGAAACCCCGCCTCTTTCACATCGAATACCTTGCCCGCGTGGGCCACGAAACACTCGGTCGTGTAATCTTTGGCCTCACTGGCAGCCATGGCCGTCGGTTTGAGACCCCGAGGCAAACGGTCCAACTCAAACCGTCCCGAGACAATGACCTGTTCGCCGGCCAATTCTGCCAAGCGTGACAAGATGGCCTCGTGACTGCGAAAGCAGTGAGAACTCTTGCTGCTGCCCCAAAACAGGTAATGGTAGGTCCCCAGCACGAGAACGGTCTGGAAGGGTCCTCCATTGGCCTCGGGCCGATCCGCCAGATGGTCGAGGGTCTCCTTGAAGAAACGCGTATTCACCAGTCCCAGGTGATCACTCACCTGCTGCGAAGCAGCAATGAAACCATCATCCACATCAACGCCCACGGAGAGTCGACAGCTCGGTCTAAGGGCGGCTGATAGCGCGTAGAAGCCCTTGCAGCAGCCGATGTCCAGTAGGCTCTCCAATTTGTCCGGCCACAGGCGTGTCACCTTACGCAGCCGTTCGTAGAGCTGAAAACCGGGTACCAAGCGCTGTCCCTGCACGCGATAGCGATGGTTGCTCGGGTAGCCGCCCAGGACGGCGTTGAGCGTCTGCTCCGCCTCCGTGCTAGCGCGGACGCCGAGAAAGGATCTCGGGTGGCGGCCCGCCAGGACGCCGTAGCCTACCAGGGTCTGCAGTAGGGTCCCCGCCCGGTAGGCAGCAGAGGCCGTCGTCGGGACAAAACTCATGGTTGCTCCTCTTGGGAAAAAGCCGGCTGCCTGACATCCGGCTGTTCGCCCGGCTCCGGTTGCACTTTTTCAGAGGGTGTTGGCGATGCCGCTGATCCTTTCTTGGCGTACACGAAATAGAGATTCCTCACGTAAATGAGAATGCCAGTCGCCTGCCCCAGGATAAGGACGATGTCTTTGCGGTGAATCACATAGATCAGCAGCATCACCCCACCGGTCAGACTCAACCACCAGAAACCCACAGGAATGGTCGATTCCCGCCGGCTCTCGCTGGCGATCCACTGCAAGAGAAATCGACCGAAGAACATGCCCTGGGCGAGGAATCCAAAGGCCACCCAGAAGCTCTCAGTATCGATCCACTCTTGGGTGGCGAAGGGTGCGGCCGTCATCACCTCAGGCGGCTTCCGGTAGGGGGCACAACTGAGCAGATAGAGGTTTGTCGCCTTGTCTTGTTTACCGGGGAGTGGCACCGAGAGATCCCGAAACCGGGGATGGTGCAGCACAACATCCTCGGCCGCCTGCCGGGCTTCCTCCAGATAATCGGCGACCACCAGTACGAATCCCCCGGGATTTTCGGCTGCAAAGGCCTCGAGCTGGTCAAACGATCCCAATGGCCTCACGGGGCGTTTCAGGTAGTAGACAAAGGTATCGTCACGCCCCCGATAGAATCCGATTGAGGCGTCACCGATGACGGCACGGGCCCGTGCGGCGAAGCCTTCCGGAGAGGTCTGGGTGAGACGGGGAATGAAATAGCCGAACAGCACGTGCCCAAAGAGCGCCAAGCCGAGGCACATGGCGGCGAAGGCATGCCATCCCCGGCCCCGCACCACCTGGACAAGTGTCACGGCCCCCGTGGTGACCAACCCCACACCACAGACCGTGACGGCCACCAGCCGTTCTGGATTTCGATCGAGGAGAAAGTAACAGAGCATGGCCAGACCTACCACAATCAGAAGGCCGGGTTGAATGTAGGCCGCCGGGCTGCGCCGGTTCCGGTAGCGAGCCTCCGTCGCAGGTGAAAGCTCCTGAATAATGACCCGCCAAGCACAGGCCATCAAAATGGCCATGGCCGGGAGTGCCGGCAATAGATAGTCCACCTTTTTCTTGCTCACGACGGAGAGCATGACGAAGGGGACGACGACCATAGAGAAGAGCCAGAGCAGTCTGGGCCGTACCGGGCGCAGACGTGGCAGAAAGGGTACGATGAAGATGACCGGAGTCAATGCGCACCAAGGGAAGGTTAAGAGGAAGAGCTGCGGTATATAGTAGAAGACCCCATGGTTGGCCCGGTGCAAGGGTGACGTGATGTTTTCCTGGACCTCTTCCAGCCAGGCCAGCCTAACGGTTTGCCAACCCAGTTGATCCACGACCAGACCCAACCAGGCCGCGACGATCACGGCAAATGCAGCCATTCCCAGGAGATGCCAGGTCCAACGCCCGCGGCGTTGCCCAAAGGCATAGAGGCCATAACCCAGCGGGGGCAAGACAAACAAGAAGATATTGACCCACTTCGATAGGAAGCCCAAGGCCATGGCAAGCCAGAAGACCAACCAAAGCCAGTCGCGTCGCTGTTTCCCGAAAAAAATAATTGCCAGGATAAACAACGCCGCCGTCACCCAAAAGGTCAGATAGATGTCGACGCGCGCCAATCTGGACTCAATCACATATTTGACGCAAAGCGATTGAATCAGAGCCGACAGCAGGGCAACTTCCGACCCAAAGAGATGGTAGGCAATGCCGTAGGCGAGCAGGATGGCAGCCACACCCATGAGCGCCGAGGGGAGTCGGAACAGCCCTTCCTCCAAGGGACCCAGCAGCTTGGTCATCGCGGCGATGGTCCAGTAAGGCAGAGGTGGCTTCTGCAGCCGGACGGCTCCATTGAACCAGGGCACGATCCAGTCACCGGTCTCAGCCATGTTTTGACCCGTCACGACCACCCGCGTTTCATGGGGGCTACCCAGACGGGGTTGCCCAAGGTTGATCAGCGGCAAGAGGAGGGCAATGCCCAACGCGAACAAGAGCGGGATGAGCGGCAGGTCCGGACTTGTGCTGTCCTCCCCCAAGAGCGAACGGTCCTTCATGGCGATGGCAACTCCTTAGGGATCGGGAATTCAGAGTACAGGCAGCGGATCTGGCACCTCTGCCAATACGCGTTTTTCTTTGAGCAGCGCCGCCAACTCCGCCATATGCCCGTTCACAAAGGGCAGCAGCTTGGGGTTCTTTTCCGGGCGCCACCCATAGTGGGACAATTCCTGTAGGACACGGTCGTTTGGATCGCCCTTCACCAATAGACGGTAGCAGGCCAGCACCCCCCCGGTTCGCTGGGCACCCGCGGCACAGTGCACCAATACGGGCCTCTGGGCCTTCACGGCCGCAACGATGGCCGCAATCGCATTCGCATAGTGGTGAATGTCGCCCGTGCCATCACCCCCAAGCGGAAAGCGTTTCAAGTCAATGCCCAAGGTGCGGCAGGCCTCTCGCTCCTCCAGGCAATCTGCATCCTGAGGCTTCTCGCCGTTCAGAGTGACGACCACCTCGATGTTGTGTTTCTTCAGCGTGCGCTCGACGAGGGCGGCCGAGAGCTGTCCGCTCCGGTAGATCAGCCCCGGTTCGACGCAGCCCCAGTTCTTGGGAATGAGCCGGTCTTCCAGGACCTCTTCCCAAGACCAGACTGCGACGCCCAAGAGAAGCAGAGCCAGGGCAATACGTTGGGTTCGTTGTCTTGACTTCACGGCAGTCCAAGTGAAAGCACTTGCAGAGCGTCTGATACTCACTCAGACGCAACTCGGGTCCGCGGATCATACTCGCTTGGTGAGGTCGGGTCAATGGAGCCCGGCGCATGCGGCGCTGCCCGAACGGCGGAGCCTCGCTGCGACCCGAAGAGTCCCTTGGGACCTAGCACCAACCATAGAATCAGCAACGCCGCCACCGTATCCAGCTTGTAGGAATGGATAACCAGCGACAGCTCCCTGCCCAGCAGCTCGCGCTGCGGACCCAAAATGAGCAGGGCAATCAGGCAGATCGCCACGGTGCGGCGACGCTGACCGCCACCGCCAAGGTGCGCCAGCAGGACCAGGAAGAGTGCCGGAACGAACAATACCATGTGTTGACCCCAGCAGAGAGGCGAGAGGATTGCACACAGGCCCATGACCGCGGTCCACTCCCCCGGAAAATGGGTGTCCCCCGAATCCAAGTGCCAAGGCCGGCGGTAACGAATGGCCAATACCAGGCCCAGTACCAAGAGCACTGCCTTGATGACTTGACCGGCCCTGCGGGGCGAAAGATCGAGAAACTGCCAGAACAGAGGATGAGGGCGCGCGCCTGCCCGCGCCACCCCACCCGTCCTTGCGTCATCGGGATGCGCGATGAAGAGCGGGTGTCCCGGCTCAAAGCGCATGAGAAAACGGGCCAGGGCGAAGGTCAGGTTGCGATTCTGATGCTTGGCAGGTTCGACACCGTTGACCGTGGGGTCCTTCCCTGCATCAGTGGTGATCTGCCGGGCCTTGTTCCAATAGACCTTGCTGGCCTCCACCATGCCGGATACACCGAGGAACATCACAGGGGCCGCCACGTTTAGCAGCAGGATGGTGGCCCCCATGACCGCGGCCGCCCCCCACTTTCGTTTGTAGAGCAGCAGGGGCAAGAAGAGCAGCGGCGTGGCCTTGTAGGTCACAGCCAGTCCCAACACGCCGCCGGCCGACCAGTCCTTACCGCGACTGAGCCACCAGGCAGCGGCACTCAGGGCCCACACCAATAGGAGCTGCTGTCCACAATCATCGAGGTCACGCACCGACCAGCGCAACGTCATGAACAGCGTCAGTGTCGCCGCGGCGTAGGCCACGGCTCCCTGGGTTGCTTGACTTGGTTGCGACAAGCGCAACCACCACCGCAGGGAGATGACCAGCCCGACCAGGGCCAGTCCCCAATTCAAGGCGCGACTCAGGCGATAAGGAGGCAAGGCAAAGAGCGCATCCAACACGAGTCGCCCCAGCGGATAGTGGGCGCAGAAAGGATCCTGGTTATCCTCTGTCAGGAGGTAGGGACTACCTTCGAGGAGACCTTGGCCCAGGCGGTAATGGTTCTGAAAGTCTCCATTCTTCTTGATCACCCCCGTATAGAAGGTACCCACCAGGACGATCCCGGCAACGACCTTGACAGCCAGGGAGTAGTGAGGAAGCTCATACCACGCAGGCTTTTCCGGGTCGTCGCCCACCCGGCAGGATTTCCCAGCGTTCACAGGGTCGGCAGTGGATTCGGAATGCTCGATATCACGCCTTCTGCCAAGAGCAGTTCTGTCAGTCGGTTCATGTTGGCGTTGATAAAGGGTAGGAGTTTCTTGTCCTTCTCGGCCCTCCATCCATAGTCCTTCAGATGCCGCCGGATCTGATCGGGAGACTCCCCCTTGACCAATAGCTTGTAGCAGGCCAGCACGCCGCCGGAGCGCAGGACGCCCGCGGCACAGTGCACCTGCGTCGGTTTCTCTTCTGCTTGCGCACGGACAATCGTCTTAATCGCCTCCGCATACATCGCAATGTCACCCGTGCCGTCACCCTTCAGTGGGAAGCGATGGAACTCCAGACCCAACGACGCCACCGCTCGCATCTCGGCCTCATGGTCTCTGTGCGCCGCGTGCTCTCCATTCAACGCGATCACCACGGCGATCTCATTTTTCTTAAGGGTTTTTTCCACCAGCGCGGCAGACAATTGGCCGCTACGGTAGAGAGACCCCTCTTCGACACACCCCCACCGCAAGGGGAAGAGGTCGGGGATCACATACTCCTCGATCACCTCCTCGTAGAGCCAAATACTAAATGCGATCACGCCCACCGCAATCAACCATTTGACCGAACCTTTCTTCTTGTCTGAACTCATTCTGACTCCAACTTTAATCCAGCACCAGTTCGAATTGCTGCGCCGCCCCCAAAAGGAAACGTCCCAAGATGGGCGAATAGGTGCGAACGCCCACCGTTTTGTGGTCGGGATAGAATTCCAGCAGGCGTAGGTAGCCCTGACCCCCCAGTTCACGGTTTTGATAATTCGATGCCATCTGATGCACCGTCCGCCCCAGATCATTCCGACTCGCCACATAGCCCGTGCCCTGCCCCAGGATGTGACCGCAAAAAACAAAGCGAAAATCATGCTTCCTGACCAGCTTTTCCCACAGTTCCTGGCCATCGTTGATCGAACCCGGGGTCTGGCTATCGTGGGGATTGTGGCTCCACATCTTAGGCGCGGCATGATGGTCCAGACGCGTGCTGTCCCGATCCACATAGGCATGCGTGACCAGGATGCCTTTGTGGTCCGGATGCGCCGACATGATCCGATTCGCCCAGGCCACGGTCTCGTCACGGGGCGCCCACTCCAAGACCAAGACCAGCCAATGATCGGTTCCCGCGACAAACCGGTGGAAGCTGTTGTCCATCCGACCGGGCTCCATGACGCCCCCAAACGTGGGCCACTCGGCAAAACGCTCCACCGGAAACATCTCGTTCAGCAGCGTCACCCGATCCGAACTATTTCCCTGGGGACCGTAGTCGTGATTGCCCGCACACACCGTGTAGGGCAGCTTGCCCTCCATCAGCGCCATCGCATCTCGGACGTTCATCCACTCCGCCCGACGATTCGTCTCGGTCATGTCCCCCAAGTGCAGCACGTAGCGGATACGGCAGGGGCCGGCGTTTTGCGCGATCCAGGCGGTCTGTCCCAAGAGGATGCCGGGATAGTGACGGGCATATTTCTGCGTATCCGGCAGCACGACAAGGGTCCAGGAGTCGGCGTGCCGCGATTGATAGGTGTCCGACGTCGTCGTGGGCCATACGCCCCGCCGCTGGCCACGACGCAGCGCGTCGGCGTCCTGGGCCAGGTTTGTGAAGAACTGTTTCCGCACGCGCTGCGGCGCACGGTCAAGGCTCAGCGCACTGAGTACCATCCGGCCCCGCCCCAAAGTCCCCTCCATCAGAACCGGGTAGTGACCTAGGCGGTCGGCCGCCAGCACGACTTGGAATCCCCTGGGTTGGGTAAATGCCCTGGAGATCTGCGGCGTTGCCGACAGGGTGGATAGACTCTCTTCCACCAACCCCGACATCAGCGGATGGTCTGCGGCCAGGAAAAAGACCTGGGAAATATCCGGGCCTAGACGATAGGCCTCCATTTCCTCAGTGAGGAAAGGCGGTTGGGGTTCCACCTCGGGTCGTTGGGCCAGATGGACCAGCAGCCCGCCGCGGGAGACGTACTGGGTCAACGCACCCGCATAGACATCCTTGTAGGCCCTGTAGGCAGCACTCCCACTGACCTCCGATCCGAAGACAATCATGTCGGCCGGCAGCCCCTCCGGCGATCGGTCCAGGGGCAGCGACTCCACCTGGCACCCCACGGCCCGAAAGGTCTCCCGCATGAGGTCCTCCCCCGCATGATGCGGATCGCCGAGCAGATACACCGTCACAGGCCTTGATGCCGCGACGCGGCGGCCGACCTGCTCAACCAGGATAAAACCGGCGACGCCGGCCAACAGGAGACAGAGAATGATCAAACGACCCCTGCGGGAAGGCGTCCCGCTACGAGTCGCCGTCTTCAAAGCCGCTGTAGAGTCATGTTGATCCACCAAGTCGGTCTCCATCCCGGGTGAGGATCGCAGTAAACGAGTACGTGATACTACGGCCAACAGAGGGACAGTGCAAGCCGAAGTGGCAGCCGGCCCAGGGCGGTCGATGTCGGTTCAACACTTCATTTTTTCTATTTTGGAAACAGAAAGGGAGCACACTCCTCGCCGGGAGCGAGTATAATCGCTGGCGCGGGTGGGTCCGCCAGGGCAAATGGGAGAAACGTAGGCCGTAAATGAAGGTTATTTGAAGGGAGCACACTATGAGTCTGATGAGAGTGAATGGGCTTTTCTGCTTGATGAGCGTCGGTCTGATGTCCACCGTGAGCCATGCTGCGGAGATGCCTCCGCTGGCCGTGGGCCAGGAAGTCCCCACGTTCAACGCCAACGACCACAACGGTCACCTGTGGCAATCCGAGAGTCAGGGGGACGCCGGCAAATACCGCGTATTCTACTTCTACCCCGCGGCCATGACAGGCGGCTGTACCAAGCAGGCCTGCACCTACCGGGACCGGCTGCTAGACCTAAAGGAACCCCACGTGGAAATCCTCGGCATCAGTGCGGATCCGGTGACGAACCTGAAGATCTTTCGTGATGCCTACGATTTGAATTTCACCCTGCTCTCCGACGTCAACAGTCTCATCGCCCAGCGCTTCGGCGTTCCCATCCGCAAGGGGGGCAGCATCAAACGGACCGTGGACGGGCAAGAGATCACCATGACCCGGTCCTATTCCTTGGCCCGCTGGACCTTCGTGGCCGATCCGCAGGGGAAACTCATCTATGTCAACACCTCCGTCAAGGCCCAAAAGGATGGAGACGAGGTGCTAGCGGCCATCAAGAAGCACCAGGGGACACAGTAGACTGCGGACGTAAAGTGTCATTGCCCATGGCCAAATCCATAGGACCGCACATACGGACCTGGATCACCCACTTCTGGGGGACGACACCATGTATCACCGATGTTGAAGAAGGTGAGGCGTACAGTCTACCTGAAAACTAAAACGCATTAAGACTGAAGTGTACAGTCTCATTGATAGGTGTGGCCCGGAGAAAACCTTTCTTCATGAGAGTTTCTCCCAGTATTCCTCGGGCATATCATGGGCGATTTTCAAGGCCCCGTTGGCGCCGGCATAGTGCGGTTCTTCTACTTTGTTGACACGCCCGCCGCCGAGTTCGTCTAAGGCCCGTTCCAGTGCCCGATCCAGACCACGGATTTGTGATCCCCCTCCGCCAAGCAGAACGTTGTTGCGCAAAAGAACCTGAAACTCAGGATCAAAAGTAGCAATAAGTCTGTTGAGCGCCTCTACCATGGGCTTCACAATTGTGCCGCATGCCTGCTTCATTTCCTCGGTGATATCGAATTCAGTAGGCCGACCGTTAACCGGAAGGTTAACCTTGATGGGATCAATAGCATCCTCTAAGCGGGAGAATTTTTCCTTGATTTCCTTTATCATCTGGATACTGAACTGGGCCTCGGGATACGCGGCTTTTATAGACTCGAAAAGAGTCCGGTCGATGTGGTCACCGGCTTTATCCAGGGTAATCTGATCCTCGGCATCTGGCATGGTACCGTGCATGCGGCAGAGGTCGATGGTGCCTGCGCCAATATCAATCACTAACGCCTCATCCAGTATTTCCAGTCCGTAGGCCACGGCAAAGGGCTCTGAGCAGATAATGACGGAATCGACCAATTCACGAACTGCCTCGATGATGAGACGCTTGTTATCCACAGATGCCTGAGCAGGAGCACCTATCACCGCATAGATGAGATCTCCCTTGCGTGAATGGGCCATTCCCAGGGCATGACGGATTATATCTTCGGCCGCCTTCTTTTCAATATCCGCATTTTTTATCAGACCTTTTGCCAGGGGCTGATGAAAATCTAGAGCTGTACGCTTGTTTATGGCCTCTTCTCCAAAGAGGGCTTCGCGGCCCTTGAAGAGTTTTCTTGATACAACGTCCTTAGGGTAGCCAACGGCAGTGAAAACTGACTCGCGAACGCCATTGCTGGCCGCCACTGCGCTGCGGCTGGTACCTAAGTCCATCCCTATATAAAGAACTCCGTTATCCCGAGCGGCATCGTTTGAAACTGCGTCTGTTGTCTTCATTGTTTTCTTCTTTCTTCTTGTTTTCTTCTGGCATACTGCATCCTTGCCTATCAAGGATGAACAGTGATCAGGCTGAACTCTTGCGAATGTCTAAATTCTGTTCAAAAAGACGTTTTAGTAGATCGGTTTTTTTCTGAAAGTTAACTTCATCCGTTGAGAGCCCCTGTACGGAGTTGTAAACAGAGGCTAACCCGCCATCAGGCGTTGTCGTCAGTGCTTCACGCAAACGAGCCACTTCCTCTTCAGAAAGCTGCAAGTCCTTGGCCATCCGCACTAGCCTTCGCCTAAGTTTTTCCATGTGCTCCAGCGAACCTTTTTCCATGCGGTCGACTACTTGGAGCTGCTCATCAAAATTCTGTCCGAGTACTACCCGAATTCTCTCGAGCACACTGGACATGCCGTCCGGAAGAACCGCAAGTTGACCGTCAACCTCCTTCTCAAGTTCTTTACAGAGGACTCGTAGTTCTTCAATGAAATATCGGGGAGCCGAGGCTACCAGGTCGGCTCCACTTTTCTCTTTTTCAACCTCGATTTGCTGACGCATGTTTAAGACTTCTGCTTCCAGGAACGCACGCTGCTCATTAATCTCCCTGCTAATCGCATTCCATATGTCGCGCAGCACCGCCGGCTTATCGAGTAGCTTTATGGTACGAAAACCTCTCCACGTTAGAATCGTCTTTTCCCTGCAATGACGGTTGGAAAAGATGTCAGTAATCTCGTTTTTTTGTAGCGCCATAAGACTATTCGTGGGAAGTACTTAGCGGCAATAAGTCGACTGACAGTCACTATTACTTCAAGGGGGGTGTCCTCCGTGAAACCCTCAACACAGTCTCAGTGTCGGGTAGTATAGAGGTTGTGGAGAGGATAATCCAGAGAATATACTCAAGTTAGTGTAACTGAGTCGAATGAGTCGCGGTGCTTTCAAAATCCATAGCCCCAGGTCCTCTATGGCGGAGATCACAAAGGTTTCATGCTGACCTGCCGTTTTTTCCAATCTTTGGCTTTGGTTGCGCGTCGTCTCTTACTGGGTATTGGAAAGTCGCGACAGACGGCTGCAGGGGATGAATCTTTGGGAATCTGCCGCTTCTCCTGAGCGCGTCACCTCCTATCGAGTTCCCTGCGGATCCTCTCCCTGGGGCGCTTCAGCCACTCCTCCCTCTGTCTGGTGGACTGCTAGTCGGTCTCATCGTCGGGCAAGACCTTGGATTCGACATATTTGCGCCCGGCTCGGCCGGTTCGCCCGCGAGGTCTCCCAGATGACTTTCCGGAACGGAGCAGCTTTATGATCAGCCAGAAGCACAGAATGGGCACCAAAAAGCGCATTATCCTGAAAAAAAGCATCGCAGGCTCACAGATAGGCTAAATGAGTTTGCGTTTTGCAGGGGCAGTGACACGTGGCGGCATTCCAGACGCTCGTCACTTCGCTTCCTTCAAGAGATCGCCCTTGAGCAGCCCAAAGAGAGGATTGTCGGTCCCCAGGATCAAGCGCGTATCGCTACCGAGCGTATTTCTGAAGACCTCCAACTGCCGGAGGAATGCGTAGAACTCAGGCGATTTCCCGTAGGCCTCAGCCGTCAGTTTGATCACCTGCGCATCGGCCGCGCCGCGAATCTCCGCTGATTTCTGTTGCATTTCGCCTTGGATCTGATCGAGTTCTTTCGCCGTCTGGCCGAGTATGATGTTCTCCTCCTGCTTAGCTTCCGAATCAACCCGGCGTGCGATCCGCATGCGTTCTGACATCATTCGTTCATACACCTTCTGCCGCACCGATGCGACATAGTTGACTCGTTTGATACGTACCTTGATCAGTTCCATCCCGTATTCTTTCAAGTCGACTCCGTCGAGGATTTTCTGCTCGACGACATCGCGCCCATATCAACCCTTTCCCCCGCACTGCGATCCAGTTCTTCACCCTCGTATTCGAGTTCCTTGTTCGAGTTGCGCACCACGTCAATCAGCAGATTATCTGCGACCACATCGCGGACTGCCGAATCAACTAGATTGTCCAGGATCTGTTGCGCTCCCCGTTCGGTCCGCACCTGTTCGAAGAATGTCTTGGGATCGATGATCCGCCAGCGGGCCCAGACGTCGATGTCGATTCGTTTTTTGTCTCCCGTCGTTATGCCCTCCCCCGCCCCGTCCCAGGGAAGTAACCGTTTATCCAGGGTGTGTACTTCCTGGACGAAAGGGATCTTAAAGCGAAGTCCCGCTTCTGTCCAGGCAGCCACGGGTCTACCAAACTGCGTGACAACGACCTGCGTGCCTTCCTCGACTACGTACAGACTCGCGGACAGGCAGATGCCGAGGATCACGAGCACCCCAATGGTGATAGCGAAAGTCCTAGTCTTCATGGTTGAACGCCTTTCTCGACGGCAGGCCTCGGGCCACCCTGGTCAAGGTTTAACAGAGACAGTACGCCCCGAACGGACTCGTCGATGATGGTCGTACCGCCCACCCCCGCGAGGACCTCTTCCATGGCATCGAGGTACAGCCGCGTCCTGGTCACTTCCGGCGCCTTCTCGTATTCGGCCAACTGGGCGAGAAAGGCGTTCACCTTTCCCGTCGTTTCCAGCACGACCCGACTCTGGTAGCCTTCGGCCTCGGCGATCGCCTTATCCCTCGCCCCGCGGGCAGCGGGGAGCTTGCTGTTCCGCTCACCCTCTGCTTCGTTCACGACCTTTTCCTTCATCTGCCGGGCGCGGTTGACTGCTTGAAAGGCGTCCTTGACCTGTGCCGTGGGTGGTGAGGTGGTCTGCAGTTCGACCGTGACGATTTGCACGCCCGCATTGAAGTCGTCCAGTTCACCCTGGATCAGTTGCTTCGCTTCCGTGGCAATCTGTTCACGCCCAATGGTCAGCACGTAGTCAATGCTGGAATCGCCCACGAGTTTTCGCATGACGGCCTCGGAGACGTCGCGAATCGTATCGGGCACCGCCGGATTCACCTCGGTCTCCGACCCGCTGGGCAGGCCCCTCCGGCCGATGGGCTCGGTGCTGCCGATGCTGAACAGATACTGCACTGGATCGCTCACGCGGTACTGGACGATCCATTCGACATGGCCCAGGTTCAGATCGCCGGTCAACATCTCGGCGACCCCTAGATCCTCCAAACTTGCTGGGCGGTACTGCGTCTGGCGGCCTGCCTGCGCCGTTTCGTAACCGAACTCCAATGTCTGAATACGCAGTACCGGAACCTTGTAGACCCTATCGATCCCCCAGGGCAGTTTAAAGTGGAGACCCGGCGGGACAGTCGCCAATTTCTTGCCGAATCTGAGCACCACACCTTCGTCACTGGCTTCGATGCGATAGAAGGTCGACATGCCGCTCAGCAGCAGCAGCACAACGACGGGCACGATCAACAGGGCCCGCGTCTTAAATAAGGGTCCCAGTTGCGGAACCTGCCCGCTCCGGATGTTTCTCAACATTTCATCGATGTCCATGAGATCAGCCTCAAAAACTAATTGTCTGGCGTGACGGAATGTAAAAGGGACGTCTCCTAATCAAAAGAGACGCAGTCAACAACGCAATCTTTCACGAGCGATCGAGGCAAATAACCTCGGCCTCCTTGCTCACGGTCGGTGTGCAGTGGTCGAAGCTATTATCCAAAGCCTCCTGAATAGGAGTAGTTGTATATAGAGAGCGCGGTACCGTCAAGGGGATTATCTCGTCGGGTCGCCTCATCCACATGCCCCATATTAACGCTTTCCCCAGTCTGAATCACCAACCACTAACCACCGACTACTGATTACTGATTACCGATCACTGATTACTGCTTTTTCCGATGCACCACAAATGCTTCTCCCCGCGAATATAGATCCGTCCCTCCACAAAGGCCGGCGAGGCGAAGCACTTCTCTCCCAGAGAGGCGGTCTTCACCTCTTGCGGCGCCTCCGGACGCACGGCCGTCATGTGCATCGTGCCTTCCGCGTCTAATAGGTAGAGTGTGTCCCCCACGATACTGGGGGAAGCGTTGAACATTTCATCCAGATCGTATCGAAACAGCTCGCTCCCATCCGTCACCTTGAAACAGGACAACTCCCCCTGGCTGTCCAGGAGGTAGATCAGGCCACTGGCCGTGACGGGGCTGCAGATGTCAGGCCCGCCATCTTCGTTGCGCCAGGCGATATGGGTCTCGGTGACATCCCCCTGACCATCCAGGCGAATGGCCAGCATCTGCGAATAGGGCTCGATGGCGAACACCATGCCCTCCGCCACGACGGGCGAGGGCGCGACGTCACCCTCCACGCATTCCGCCCGCCAAACCTCTCGTCCGGTCTCGGGATCGTAGCCGATGACCAGGGGCGCACCCACGGTGATCAACTGTTCGCGTTCTCCGACCTTGGCGATGATGGGCGACGTCCAGCCGTTCGACACCGGCCGCTTGGTCTTCCAGACGAGCTTTCCCGTCGGCCCATCGTATGCCGCCATGAAAGATTTGCCCTCGTCGTCGTAGGCCTGATCGAATTGGACCAGGACCCGATCGCGATAGACCTCGAGTGAGGTGGCATAGCCGTAGACGCTCTCGGGAACGCCCAATGGGTGGTGCCAGAGCTGTTTGCCCGCCAAGTCGAAGCAGATCAGATCGCCGCTGGCAAAGATCGCATAGACGCGTGCCCCATCGGTGGCCACCGTGCAGGCGGCCAGGCCGGTGTCTTCCATCACCTCGAGGTCCTCTAGTTGCTTGGCCTCGGTGGGCACGGACCCCGTCCACAGGAGTTTGCCCTGCTCGGCGTCGAAACAGTAGACCTGCAAGCCCTCGGTGGTGCCACCCGAGAGAAAGACCTTATCCTTCCAGACCACAGGGGAACTGTGGCCCCTCCGCGGGACCTCCGTCTTCCAGAGGATACCCTCCCCTGAGGCCCCATCCCAGTGCGTGGGGATCGTGGTCAGGCCGCTGACGCCCGCACCGCCGATGCCCCTGAAGCGATGCCAGTTTTGAGCCAGTTCCGCCTGTGATGCGTATGCGGGTACGGTGCTCTCCGGTGTCACGGGGCAGCCACAGACGGCCCCAATGATCACACAGGCGACGACGCAGGCGTACCAGCGTTGCATCGCCTTGACATACACGGTTGCTGCCTGTTTCGTTTCGTCCACTATCTTGCTCCAATTAGGTTTCATCGATCACTATTCTCTGCGGAGGCCCTCAAGCAGGGGGCCCTGTAACGCCACGTGCGTTGCCAACCACACCCAGATCGCCCCCGACAAGCCGATCCCCGCGACACACATGATCAGCGCGGCATACGGAACTTGAGAAGAGGATCTCATGGCGGGCAGGATCGCGACCAGTGCGGCCAAACAGCCGCTGAGCAGCCCGGCGGCCAAGAGACCCCAGTGTTCCAAGGCCAGCATGCGCTTGAGCTGTTTTCTGCTTAGCCCCACGGCCAAGAGCATGGCCGTTTCCGCCCGTCTGTCGAGCATGGTCCGCATCACCACCAACCCCAGTCCGACGGTGCCCAGAACCAAACCGAGGCCTCCCAATGCCGAAAACATGGTCAGGTAGGTGTTCTGTATTTCGTTGAACATGGCTAAACGCTCACGGGTGCTTGTTAAGACCAGACCCGAATCCTGAAGTCGTTCAGACAAGTGGTCGGCGACCACGGTCTGTGCTTCCTCAGGGGTCTCAAGCAAGAACATTCGGTATCCTGCCTCGGAGGGAAAACGCTGGACAAAATGACGCTCGGCCATTAGCAGATTGCCCTGCAACACCGAGCCTTCAATCGTCCCCACGATACGGGTGTTGAAAGTCTTGCCTGCTTCATCACGATACTTCAAGGAATCGCCCACGCTCTTGCCCAACCCCCACATCACGGTGGGATCGTCCCCGATAACGGGCACTATGTCGGGCCCCAACTCCTTGTTCAGCAGAGACCAGGGATGCTCCCCTGTCCATTCCTCCGTCTTGACGAAGCGAAAGGCGCCCCGATCTGCCAACTCGTTGGCATCCACCCCCAGGAGTCGCGGCGTCTGGGCGCGGTTGAGATTCAGGCAACTGGCGTCGTCACCGTCGTGGACCCGCAGAGGAACCCAGCGCGTCTCCCCCAGCACCTGGGGATCCAATCCCAACTTGGCCCGGCCCTCTGCCGTATTGAGATCGTGCAGGATGCCGAGGCTTGCCTGGCCGATCCACTGAAAGCCACCCGTGCCCGATGAGCGACTCGTGTCTACCGCCGCAGGATCCTTGTGAAAGGCGCGGATGCTCACGACCAAGAAGATGCCGATCGCCAGCAATCCGATGGCCGCCAGGCTCCGGCCCCGCCGCCGCGACACGTTGCGGGCCGCCAAGCCACCGAGGGTCACCATGGGGCGATGCCAGCGCCAGGCGAGTCGCCCCAGGAGCTGCGCGCACAGGGCCAGCGCCGCGACCAGCAGCCCGAAGCCGGCCCCGAAAAAGAGACCGGAGGCAGCCTGACTGTTCTCCGACGGCGCGAACAACAGCGCAGCGCTAGCCAAGAGGGCCACGCCTCCGATGACGAGGCTCACCCACTGCCGGCCCACCTTCCCGGCAACCGACAGCACGGCATCGCCGGCCAACAGAGCTCGGGGTTCATACTTGAACTGTCGCCGCAATGTCACCAGCATGGCAGCGAAGGCCGCCACGACGCCCCCTAGGGCGCCACTCACACAGGTCGGGGCTGTCACCGCAAAGGAGACGGCGGCGTGTGCAATCGCTCCCTCCCAGAGATTGCCCAGACCCAGGACCAGCAGCCGCGCATAGAGGAGCCCCACCACTAGCCCGGGCAGGGTTCCCAATAGGGCGACCACCAATCCCTCTCTCACAAAAAGCGAACGGACCAACTTGGGGCCGAGACCCAGGGCCAAGAAAAGGCCGGTTTGTTGCCGGCGACTCTCGATGGAAAAACCGAAAAGCAAGCCGGTCAGGATCACCGCGCCAACGATCAAGAACATGCTCAACCCAAGGAAAAGGGGTCCAAAATCCGTTCCTTGGCTCAAGGCCGTCTCACTCCGCGCCCGCACCGGCATGAAGAACAGCCCCAGGGCCGCCGGATCTGTGCCTTCCAGGACCTGTTGGGTCAGCGTCTCGGGCGTGACCTGCTCGGCGTCAAAACGCAGGGCCGTGAGCTTGCCGTAGCGACTGGCCCAGATCGACTGCCCGGCTTCCAGTGTCAGGAAGGCCTTGGGACTGCCCTCGTAGTCGTCCCAATAGGTCTCATCGGTATCCCGCAGCTTATCGAGGTCGATCTCGACACCGGGCTCCCAATCTCTGCAGTTCTCTACCCCCGCTAGGCCGGGAAAGGCAGGCATCAGGTTGGGGTCGATGGCCCGATGTGTCATGGGGAGGATGCGACAGACCTCAAAGGCCTTTTGCTCTTCGGTCAGCGCACGCCGCTCCCCGACAACATAGTAGCTCAGTTGCAGCGTGTCGCCCACCTGTGCCTGGAGATCATCGGCCAGCCACTGACTGATGACAATTTGGTCGTCCCGCATGTCCGTCGGCAGGGCCTCCAACTGACTGCCGCGGCCAAGTGCTGTTACCATGGAATAGG
>JADFHU010000502.1 GCA_022567055.1 Planctomycetota bacterium | reverse complement strand
GGCGATGATCCTGCTGCGTCAGGCATTCATTGCTTCGATGGAAGGTATAGTCGCCGAACTGCAGAAGATAGACCGGGATATCGGCGACGATAAGTTCTTGCTGCGCATGTTCTATCTATCGCTGCGTCCGCACATCGCAGATCCGAAGAGTCCCTTCCGGCAGATCAAGGTAAATCCACCGGTTGACTCAGCTTGGTCGGGCTTGCGAGACATCTCGTTCGCCAAGGCCTACGACGAAGAGTTCCTGAGGCGCAATTACCGTGGTGTTTCGGACCGGCGAGGTTGGATTCTCAAAGCGACGCGTCAGGCCCTCGACAGATATCTGGAAGCTGCCGAGTTTGCGCTCGAAGAAGCAAAGAATACAGATCCACGTGAATTGGAGGATTTGCTCGATCTCGTTTCTCTCGGCTTTGACAAGGTTGCCCAACGCGCACTTCCTAACCTAGTGAAATTGACCGGCACTCAGTCGACGGGCCTGCGCTGGGAACCCGATTTGGTAGCCCGCGCGTTCGTGGCTGGCGTCCACGGGCGCGGCTTACAGTATCGGGCCAATCAGGACCTGGCCGATGCCGAAATCAATATCGTCATAGCGGCCGCTTCGGTCGCCATGTTCGTTCCCGTCGGAATACCCTTGCAGGCCGTGGCCGTGGTCGCTTCTGCCGGCATGGTCGCCGAGACGTTTCTTCACATGATCCCTGAAGCCATCCGTCGCAACGACGGTGCGAAATTCGCTCTTGGCGCGGTCTCCATTCTCGGCATCGATCGGCTGAACTATGCAGAATCCAAAGTCATCCCCGAAGGCATGTTGGTGATTGCGGGATTAGGCTCCCTAGTCGGCCTGGGTGGCGATTTCATGATCCTGGCGCAGACTGTGAAGCTCCACCGGGCCGCAGTTGCGGTCGCTCATGCACTGCCGGATGTCGAAAGAAGCGGCCTGTCCGCGTTTATGCGCCTCAATACAAAGGAACAGGCGGCACTGGCGGCGGTTATGCATGACGCCCGCCTTGCCAGCGTTGCCCGGCCGGGCCAGATGACTGCGGCCGAAACACGGGCGCTAAAGGTCTATCGTCGGCTTCGCGACGAGATGGCCGGGCTTCAAAGAGTGGCATTCCGGCGGGGCGCCTTGGGCGGAGCGTTGCGAAAAGTCAAAGTCTACCGGACGGCGGCAAAGCTGTCTTATGCAAAGGGTGGACCACCGGAACTGAAAGTAGGATCGAACTGGTCGGGAATGAAAATCGGCAAGGAACTGGGCGAAGGCTCATACGCACGGGTTTATGCCCTTCCCGATCATCCCGATAAAGTCTTAAAAATCTTTCGTCCTGAACAGGATGGTATCAGCGCCATCGAGCGTGCGCATTACGTCGCTGGTCTGTTGAAGGACAGAGGGATACCTCAACTCGAGATTCTCGGCTCGTCGACGCTGACTGAATTCCCGTTCCTTATACAGCAGCGCCTTGCGCCGGAAATGAAAACCTTCACCGTCAAGTTCGAGCTCACCGAAGTCGCTCGGTCCAACGGTGCCGTTTTGAAGGGCCGATACGCGGGACTCAAGGAATTCTCGCGCTATGACGAAATGACAGGCGAACAAATGCTTCGCAAATTACCGCGGCCGATGCAGCGGGCCTATCTGAAGCTCATCACCGATATGTCGGAAGCGAAGGATGGCGTGCGCGGTCTGGTTTGGGAAGATGCCCATCTCGAAAACGTGTATTTTCGGCAAACCGGAATGCACAAATGGGAAGCCGGCATTCTCGACCAGGACCGTATCATGCCCTTTGGGGCCGACCTTCCCCAAACCCACCCTATGTACCAAGTGAAGACCGATCTCATGGATACGATCCCGGTCATGCCCTATTCCGGGAATATGAAGATTTTCAGCTTGGTGGACCAGGTCAAGCGGCCCTACGACGTACAGACGATGGTCATACAGCAGAACGGTCATATTTGGCCCGATGCGAGATTCTTCATGGAAAAAATGCTCGAAAACAAAAACTTCTTGATATTCGATCCTTCCACGAAAATATGGAGCAGCAGAATTCTCGATATGGACATCGTCGAAGATTTCTTCCCAGCTATCCGTGAACACGTGGCCTACGACTTCACCGTACACATGCCGGCAAAATGAAATTCGCTTCATGCGAAATTCGAAGCCGGCTTCAAGGAAGCCCCGTGGCGGCCAATCGTTCAACACAATACTGTTCCCGGAGATCATGCCGTGGGTCACGGCACTGCGCGTGGCGGCGTGAGGCAGCGTCGTAGAGGGTCACCGTGAGACGCCGGCTGTTCGCGCTGGCGTTGTTCCTGCTCCTCGGCGCGGTGGTCAACGTCGCCGTGGCGTGGGGGTGTATTCTCACTTTGCCAACCGAGCTGCATCTAACGAACGAACGAACGATGGTTCGAAGGGAAGTACGCGGCGGCCCTTCCTTGAAGCTGCATTCGAAAGGTGGTCACGATGCTCCGGTGACTGCTGTCCCTGGTCTGCACCAGGTTCAATGCTAATCTAGTTCTGTAACCTACTCCGGTGCCAGCCGAGGCATGCGGAGCCGAGCGGAAGCCAGTTCAGTGGCGAGGATTCCGTCCGAGGCCATTCGATCGAATTTTTCGACGGCCCAGAGTACAGTGGTAAATCGACCCCGAACCCAAACGTGGAAGGAACGGATGATGTGGAATCTTCGGAATTGCAGATTGCGGCTGGCCATCCCAAGCGTCGTGCTGTTGATGCTTCTCTCCTGCGTAGCCGGCCCTTCAGATACGCGCGGCGGTGGTGAGGCCACAGAACCGAAGACCGAGTGGATTCTATCGCCCTATACCCACGTACCGCTCACGGTGAAGCTCGATGCTCGCCCCAAGGAGCCGCTCATTCCCGGGCTCTTCGCCGATCACGTGCACGTCGTGGTGCGCAACCACACGGAAGACCAGGCGGTGGCGATCCGAAACGTCAGATGGTGGGAAGGGGGACGCGAATCGTTGAATTGGCACGGGTCTGTGTTTGGCGCTTCCATACAGGACGGGAAGGGTGAGATCATCGTTGAGCTCAATGAGACCGTCCAGGCGCTTAGCTCAATTGCTTTCGAGAAGGGCTTGCTTCTGCCGGGAGATGAGTTGACCGTCTACATGCCGTTTACACCTCAGAGGTATGATGACAACACGTTGCAGATCCACTATGTCGCCGTTGGTGACGAAACAACAAGCTGGGAGGACGAAGTGCTGATCCCACGCGGCCTCCAGTCGGCCGGACCGCGAACCAGGTTCGTCGAGCCCTCGGAGGAGGTGCTCCAGCGGCGTAACAACGAGGGCGGCATGGGACTGTTGCGATCGACTATGGCCATCGGCGCAGAGGGGGCTGGCGTGAAATGGGGCCATTTCTCCGTTCCGATTCCGATCGAGAAAGACCCTGATCCGCAGGCAACAGGCGGCCTCACCCTCGAGCGAGCGTCCGGCCGCGCCGGCGCGCACCACGAAGACGAAGGCTATCTGGGTTACTACCTGCCCAAGATGCAGACGTGGTTCTTCATCCGCGGCGACGACTTCGCCAGAACATTGCGCCTGGAAGACGACAAATGGGTCTTCGATTTCATGAAGAACATTCCCGCCTTTGCACCCGACTTCTTTGGCCGCGGTGAAGCACAGACAGCCATCCTGTTGAATCCCGAGATCTTCGGAGAGATCGTCGAGGTGCAGACGCCGTGGCGGCAGATGTATTACAACCCGGGCAAGACATATCTTGACGCCAACGAGCTTTGGCAAGTGCTCCAGTTGATGAATGAAAACCCAGATCTCGATCTCCAAATGGTGGTGATCAATCCCAACGGCCTGGGCAAGGAATGGGTCCTCACGATTGGAGTGGAAGCCGATTCCGCGGGCAAATGGATCGAACCCGCCATTGAACCGCGCGAGGTCCCGCTCAATCCTCGATAGCCGCCTCGTTGGGACTGCGTCGTGGCATCTGGTGGGAGAGTATCGCGATCAGCGCAATATGCCCGATCCAGACATCATGCCGCGACGCGATACCGCCACGGCTCCAGGGGAGCTGTGGTGAACGGCAGCAGGCTAATCGGTCGATCTGTTCCGCCGCCCAGCGGACGACTGCCCGGCCTTGCGCGAGACACCGGCGGTCGCAGTCGCGTGAAGTCCGGGTTGATGAACTTCGGGTTGTCGATGTTTGTAAAGACCGCGTCGTGTTTCGTAATTCGGCCGACCGTTCATGCTGCCCTCTGATAGTAGAAGTTCAACATGCCGCCGAGCCGCAGGCGGCTGTAGACCGGCCCATCGGCCCTACTTGACTTGGCTACCTGCGGGCTGATGAGCCGATTGGCCAATCCCTGGTGATTCCGCTCAGTGTGATAGTGCTCGACGTACTCACTGATCGCCATGCTCAGATGCCGCTCGCCGATGACGATTAGCTTGTCCAAGCACTCCTCTTTGATGGATCGGACGAACCGCTCCGCGTAGGCGTTGAGGTCGGGGCTCCGCGGCGGCAAGCGGACCGACGTCACCCCCGTCGTGTTCCATTAATCAGCCGACTCATCAGGCGGCCTCGCGGTAGTACGAATTGAGTAACCCGCCCAGGCGTTCACGTCGCTGGACCAACCCCGTATGGGTCCAAAAGTCAGCTCAAGTCGCATGTGTGCCAGATTCGGGCCACAAACGACCCACCGTCAGCAAAGCCAAGCTCTTGGCACGGCGCGATTTGCAGTTGGGCTGAATGATGAAACCATACGCGATCCTCATTGACAACCACATCAAAGGCATCGCCGCCGTCGATTTCTTCACCGTGTCGACGGTAGCGTTCCGCATCCTCTACTGCTTCGGTGGACTTCTCGCCCCAGGCAGCCTAATCTTGCTCGACTCCGGTGCCGGTAAAGA
>JADFHU010000501.1 GCA_022567055.1 Planctomycetota bacterium | reverse complement strand
GAAGGGTTCCTTGAAGTTGCGGGCCCGCAGAATCGAACGGACGATGCCGGAAGATGGAGAGGACTTGTGTGTCGGCGAAGACGCGCAGGCCGTGGCCGACTACATCTACCACGCCTTCTATTCGGCCGAGGCGCGGGCGCGTCGAAACGCCGTGCGGCGCGATCTGGTCCGGCTGACGGTCCCCCAGCTCCGCACCAGTGTCGCCGACCTGGTGGGTCACTTCATGCCGGGGACGAAAGACGTGTCACCCGACGAGCGAGGCTTGAAGACCCGATATAGAGGACGCCATCTCACCAAAAAGGAGGAGGACGGGAAAGAGGCGCAGAGACACTCTTTCGACCACGGGTTAAGCGCGCCGAAGCTTCAGATCGACCGGGCCGGCCTGGAGGCACTGGAGTTGACGCCGGAGAGCGAGACAGGTGTCACGTGGTCGGGTTCGATCATCGCCGAGGAGACGGGGGAGTACGAGTTCGTCATCAGGACGCGGAACGGCGTGAGGCTCTGGATCAATGAAACCAATGAAAGAAGCCTCGCGTTCATCGATGGTTGGGTGACCTCCACGAAGGACGTGCGCGAGGAAAAGGGGCGGATATTCTTGCTCGGCGGCCGACCCCATCCCCTGCGGCTTAGGCTGAGCATCTCGCCCAAGGACGATGAGGGCCTGGTCGAGTTGCTTTGGAAACCGCCGCACGGCCCACTCGAACCCGTGCCCCAACGGCGCCTGGCTCCCCAGACGGTCGCGCCGGTGATGGTGGTGTCGACGGCCTTTCCGCCGGACGACGCCAGCTATGGCTTTGAGCGGGGCACGGCTGTCTCGCAGGCGTGGCTGGAGGCGGCGACTAAGGCGGCCATCGAGACTGCGGATTTCGTTTCTGACCGGCTGAGCACCTTGGCGAAGCCTGGATCTAAAGAGACGGAAGAGACGGATCGTGAAGCGGAGGTCAAGGCCTTTCTGGCACGCTTCGCGGAGATCGCTTTCCGGCACCCGCTCCCGCAGTGGCAGACGCGAGCCTTGATGAACGGGCGCTTTGCGGGGGAATCCCTTCAGCGGGCGACCAAGCTGGTGGTGCTGCAGGTGTTGTCGTCCCCCCATTTTCTCTACCCGGAACTACCCGGCGAGGAAGCACCCGACGCCTGGACCGTGGCCGCCCGGCTGGCGCTGACCCTGTGGGATTCGCTCCCCGATAAGGCGCTGAGAAGCGCTGCCCGCCAGGGGCATCTGACCGAACGGGAAGACGTTTTGCGCCAGGCCCACCGCATGCTGAAAGACCCCCGCGCCCGGATCAAGATGCAGGGCTTCTTCCATCAGTGGCTCGAACTCGATCGTACCGAGGGACTGTCTAAGGATAGCGAGAAATTTCCCGGCTTCGACGAGCGCGTCATCGCGGACCTGAGGGTCTCCCTGGATCTGTTCCTCGAATCGGTGGTCTGGAGCGAGAGATCGGATTATCGCGAACTGTTGCTGGCCGACTACCTGGTCCTGAACGGGCGTTTGGCGGAGTTCTACGCGGAGGCTGGGGCGGCTTCGGAGTTTCAGCGGGTGACGGTCCATTCAGGCAAGCGTGCGGGGGTACTCACGCACCCACTTCTCCTGTCGAGTCACGCCTACCACGACAAGACCTCGCCCATCCATCGGGGTGTCTTCCTGGTGCGGAACATCCTGGGGCTGACCATGAAACCGCCCCCCGAGGCGATCGAGTTCAAGGACGCCGAGTTTGATCCGGGCATGACGATGCGGGAAAAGATCACTCGGCTCACGCGCCCGAAGGCCTGCATGGCCTGCCATGTCATGATCAATCCACTTGGCTTCAGCCTGGAGGGCTTTGACGCCATCGGTCGGCGACAAGAACAGGACAACAAGAGTCCCATCGACACCGCCGGCCAGTTCGTCGATGGGCGCGGCGAGACGATCAACATCACGGGGGCCCGTGA
The DNA here is from genome assembly GCA_022567055.1 of Planctomycetota bacterium. Taxonomy (GTDB): domain Bacteria; phylum Planctomycetota; class Phycisphaerae; order Sedimentisphaerales; family Anaerobacaceae; genus JAIPFM01. Next base: position 2,935 of record JADFHU010000501.1, on the reverse strand, counting down.
CTTGGCGGAATTTGTCGCCACCAGCCCCGACGCCCAGCGAGCCTTCGTACGGCACTTGTTTCATCACGCCGTCAAGCACGGGACCGCGGTGTATGGCGTCGATACGGAGCAGGAGCTTCACCGCCGTTTCGTCGCATCCGACTTTAGTATCCGAGAGCTGCTGGCGGAAATCGCGGGCAAGGTCGCCTTGCATGGGATCATCAACCAAAAAGAGACAGATCGAGTGGCGGAAGGGTTCACCGACAATTTTACAGCGAAGCAAGAGAAGGAGTGACATCATGACAGGCACTTATTTGCAGACGCGGCGCCAGATGCTTCGGGATCTCCGGGACCTGGGTGTCTCGGCCATGGCGCTGCCCTTCCTGAGCGGTCTTCCCAGCCTCTATGGAGAGACGATCCCAACCCTGCGGAAGCAGCGTCTGGTCCTCGTCTTTTCCCCCAACGGCACCGTTCCGAGCCGTTTTTGGCCCGACCAGACGGGAGAGGGTTTCGAGTGGACGCCTATCCTCAAACCGCTCGAGCCCTATCGAGAGCGTATGCTCATCATGAAGGGGATATCCAATAAGATCCGGGGCGACGGGGACAGCCACATGCGGGGCATGAGCTGCCTCCTCACGGCGGACGAACTCTTCCCCGGTAACATCCAGGGCGGGAGCCACACGCCTGCGGGCTGGGCCAAGGGCATTTCCATCGACCAGGAACTCAAACGCTTCCTGCAGTCGCGCGAGGAGACGCGGACGCGCTTCGGGTCCCTCGAGTTCGGCGTCGCCGTGCCCGACCGGGCCGATCCCTGGACGCGGATGTGTTACGCCGGGCCCAACAAGCCCCTGGCGCCCATCTCCGACCCCGAGCAGATTCTGAGCAAGCTCTACGGCGACACCAAGAACCGTGAAAACCTCGCCAGCATTGTTGAGGGCGTGAAGGAGGACCTGCGCCGGGTCGCGAAGAGGCTGAGCCCGGAGGACAAAGCGGTGCTCGAAGACCATCTGGCCCTGGTGCGTGACATGGAGCGCGAACTCGCCGCGGCCGCGGGGCAAGAGGAGTTGGAGCACCCCATGCCGGAGATTGATCCCGATATCGAACTGGTCAACGACAACACCCCCCGCATCAGCCGCATGCAGATCGACCTGCTCGTCAACGCCATGGCCAACGACATGACCCGCATTGCCAGCTTGCAGTTCATGCGCTCGGTCGGGCAGGCACGAATGAACTGGCTGGGGATTGCAGACGGGCACCATACCCTGTCGCACCATCCGGACGAGAATGAAGCGTCCCAGGAGAAGCTGCAAAAGATCAATGCCTGGTTCGCCGGCGAACTGGCCTACCTCGTGAAAAGGCTGGCAGAGACACCGGAGCCGGGCGGCGGAGAGAGCATGCTCGACAACACCCTGGTTATCTGGCTCAACGAATTGGGCAAGGGAAGTAGCCACACCCTCAACGACATCCCCTTCGTGGCCATCGGGGGTGCGCCTGGTTTCCGGATGGGACGTTCCCTGGACTTCTCCCGCAAGGAGAAGCGAGAAAACGGAGACATGAAAGTCGTCGGGCGGGTTCCGCACAACCGGCTCTGGCTTGCAGTCGCCAAGTCTATGGGACACGAGCTGGAGACATTTGGGCTGCAATCACTTTGTGACGGTGGTGCGCTGGACTTCGGATAAAAGGACCGCGTCTGTCCCTTGAAGTCCACAAGGCGCACGCGCCACCTCTAAGCCGGAGCCCAACCCCAAGCCCATTCTGTCGGGCCGCCTTAGTCTCACGGACCCTGACACCGCTGGACAGATTGTATTTCCTATGCCAGGGCCTGAATCTAAAAGTGGGAGAGGAACAGGTCCAGGTCTGTCTTCCCTGGGTCACGCACACGCCCGACAACGTGGTCGTCTATTTCAAATCCAGGCGTCTACTGTTTGGCGGATGCATGAACAATGCCTGGTCAGCCTTGACAACACGCGCGTGAGGCCTGAGATTGATGCCCACGGCTTTCCCTAGGAAGTGCAATCGACTCCACTCCAAGCCGATTCTCGGGCGTCCAAGACGCCCATACGCTGGGGCATTCGTTTAAGCAATCCGGTGAGGGATGCGATTGTCAATTTGAAGATCACGCCTGTGGAATGGGACCTGCTGACAGAATGGTCCAGCGTGGGAGCACTCGATCAGCTACGGTTGTTTTCGATATGCGGCAGATTCAGTTCATGAGCCCAACGACCCGCGACATGGAGATATCACGAAAGGGCTGCAAGGCCGCATCGAAGGGTGCGCGAGTGCGACTCAGTATGATCACCGTACAAAGGGCAGGGCTCTCCAGCCTGAAATCTCTTGTCGAGCATATCGATTTGGGGGTATCATGGAATTGCTCGGAACTTTCTGTTGAATCTTTGATCAGACACTGGCGGTGTAGAAACTGACACAGCTTGAACACATCGAAGCCATTGAAAGGCGCCTCTGGAGTACGGCGGACACCTTGCCTGAAAACTCGAACTACGCCAACAACGCCTATTTCCTGCCGGTCATGGGCCTTGTCTTCCTGCGTCACGCCTACAGCCGCTACCTGGGGGTCAAAGACGACGTCGAAGCCAACCTGCCGAAACGCGGTGGCAAGACGCGGGCGCTCAGCAAGGAGGATTTCTCCCAGAAGAGCGCCATTTTCTTCCAACCCAAGGCCGAGTTGGACCACCTAGTGGCGCTGCCCCACAACGAGGACCGCGCCGCAATCGCGGCCAACGATCGGATCCTGCCCCCCGGCCATCATGAAGTTGGCGGTATGAGTAAGACTCCTCGATGGTTGCCACGAATACCTGCAAACATGGAGAACTCCAACCATCGATTGGAGAAACCAACCGCGACTGGGACCATGGCATGGTGTCAGGCCTTGACGGAGCGCGGATGCTGTCTCACTCTCCGAAATCTCGGAAAAGTGCAACCACGGGTTGCACAAATG
>JADFHU010000500.1 GCA_022567055.1 Planctomycetota bacterium | reverse complement strand
CTGTCCGACCAAAATGCTCGGTGAGATCGCGGATACCGGAACCCAACCGGATTCGGCTCCGCAAGTTCCGTTAAACACGGCATCGTCGTCTCCCGTTGCCAAAATCCTGGAGAAACAGGCGAGTGGTGTTCCCACGATGTCCACTCCGCGCACCAGTTGATCCGTCCGTCCGTCCACAAATATCCGATACACAACCACCGGCAGCACTTTGAACGTCTGAGGCCCACTGCGCGACGTCGTTGTGAAACCGCCCGTGATATCCTGAAACAAAAAGCCGTAATGCTTTCCCTGTTTGCGGCACTCCTCCAGGAGCATTTCGCGTAATTCGGTGAGGCTGACTTTGTTCTCGGACTTCACTATCAGACTGCCTTGCCGCGCTACGACGCTGCGTCCCGGCTCCCTCCGCCCGTGACCGTTCGAGAGCGAAACGTTCTCCAACGGAGAGCGTGACATGAGAAACGTTTTCAGAACGCCGTCTTCGACCAGAGAAACCCGTGCAGCCGGAATCCCTTCGTCGTCGAAATCGTAGTTGCCGCGCAGATCCTCTTCTCCAAAGCGGGGCAGGGTGGGGTCATCAATCACGCTGAGAAACTCGGGCAGAATGGTTTCTCCGACCATCTTGGCGAACGTCTGACCTTCATTGACGTCCTTCTGGCGATGGCCTTCGATGCGGTGCCCGAATATCTCATGAAAGAAAACTCCGCTGGCTCGATTGAAGAGAATCGCCGGACCCGCATAGGGTTCCACGATCGGGGCTTCGCGCAGTGCCAACACCTGGTCGATCACTCGCTGAAACGCTTCTCGCACTTTTTCTTCGCTTGGCAATCCTCCTTCGTCTGACGTGTTGAACAGAAAACTCTGCCCCAGGTCCATTCCGTCTTCGGCCTTTGTGCTGGCGGAGACGACGACTCGCAGCAGTTTTTTTCCGAACACCAACCGGGTTCCTTCACTGGTCACCATATGGCGATTATTGGAGACGGCCTTGACGGAAACGCTTGAATCGTAAATCAGAGAATACTTTCTCGCCAACCGCGAAACACGCCGGACTCGCTCTGCCCATCGTTTTTGGTCGATCGCAATTCTCGCCAGGTCACCCGAGTGAGAGTTAGGCTGTTCGCGGCTGAAATCATCAACATCGCTTTCCTCTTCGACCTGGGTTTTTTGATTTGTCAAAACACGTTTGTAGTTTTCGATCGCGGCTCTGAAGGCTCGGTCTGTCGTGAGCCACAGTGTGTGTTTGATAGCGCGTCCGTTTTCGTCGGTGCTGATCAGGCTCGAAGCGGTTAGAGGACGGCTGGCCCCGCGGCTGCGGCCCGATCCTCGCAGTTGCCGCGTATTGTCCAGACTGTAGTCTCCAACCCTCAAATCCACATCCAACGCGCGACGGTGGTTTTTCTGTTCGCCATACAGCGCCCCCAGTTCAGCCCGCACGGACCAAGAGGATTGATCCGTTAAGCTGTAGCTCAAGAAATAGGGTTTGAGCCCGTCTTCCGATTCCAGGTTTTCCATTGAATACGTCAACTCCTCATGCAGGATTTCGAGCAGCCGATTCTGATCGGGTACTCCCTTGCTGAAAATCGGGGAGACGGTTCCCAGGATTGCCATGAGAACTGCCGCTAACGGAATCCGCTGGCCGTATCGATGAAGTTGACAATACTTATCCGTGACAGAGTGCATTTGGGAACTCATATTCCTAGCTTCGTTTCCAGATGGTAATGGGCGAAATATACTCTTCACAAAACGACATTGCCAGTCAAAAAGTTACGATCGAAGAGAAACTGATTAGGAAATCATTGATAACTGATAGGAAATTTGACTGATAGGAAATTTGATTTAACAACCATAGAAATGATTATACGTCCGAGGGGACGGCCGATCAATGGAGAACAGTTCCAAGTTGACTTGTCAACTATGAATGGAACCACCACTCAACAGCTTGTTTCTCAGGCACGCTTCCTGATGAGAATGGCTGTCACTCGCAACATTGAATCCGATGCAACAGCATAAATATTCATTTTTCGACAGAAACAAGCATTTTTTTGGACTGTCCTACGCAAAAACCGATATGAAGGCAATGACGTTTGGGTCACGAGTTCTTGGAAGGGCTTGGTAAGGATCTTCAATGTTGCTTGCCTCCGAATATTGTCATAGAATTCATTCCAAATCGATGTTCAGGAAGCTTACATAAGCCGTTAGTATCAAACAAGTTCGAGTTGTTGCGTAGGACAACTGGTTTTGGTTCGTCTGAACGTAGACCGTGGCACCGAGATGGACCCTCAAGAAAGGGCGGACTTTCATGAACTCAAAGATGCGTGCGTTGTGCGTTGCGACACTATGGATCGGCACCTTGCCTGCAGCCGGCCGATCCGTCGCTCTGATAACCGATCCTACGGTGTCCGGCCCGGCAATCTATGGAGAGACAATCCTCAAACAGGCACTGCAGGATGCTGGCCACGAGGTGCTACCTAGCGGCGCTGCGGATTATTACATCGTAGCAGGTCTGGCCAATCACGCGGGACCGGCCGCAAAAATGGTGCGCGCATCCAATGCCCCTCTTCCCCGCGAGCCTGAGGCCCTGACGATTCAGCAATCCGAGATGAAAGGTCGTCCGGCGGTCGTCCTGTGCGGCGCCGACGACCGGGGGCTGATGTATGCACTGCTGGACACGGCAGACCGCATTGGGTGGGGCAAAGATACAGCCAACCCGTTCACCCACATCCTTGACGTGCACGAGTCGCCCTTTCTCAAGGATCGGGCGGTGTCGACCTACACGATGCACCGGCGCTACTTTGAACAACGACTCTTCGATGAGCAGTACTGGGAGCGCTACTTCGGCTTGCTGGCCACCTCGCGCATCAACAGCTTCGTCGTAATCTTTGGCTACGAAAACGGTGGGTTCATGGCGCCGGCCTACCCCTACTTCTTCGATGTGGAGGGTTTTCCGCAGGTCGAGATGGTGGGCGTGACCGCCGAACACCAGGCCCGGCACACGGCCGCCTTCAAGCGTATGATCGAGATTGCGCATGAGCGGGGCGTGGGTGTCACGGTGGGCTTCTGGGACCACATCTACCGCGGCAAGGTCCAGGGCGGCGGTATCCCCGGGGCTTCCGAACTGGCCGGCCAACGGGCGCCCCATCTGGTCGTCGGTGTCACCACCGAAAATCTGGTCGCCTACAACAAGGCGGCGATGACGAGGTTCCTGGAGGTCTTCCCGGTGATCGACGGCATCCAGTTGCGCATGCACTGGGAATCGGGGCTGACGCGTGAGGAGACCCCCGCTTTCTGGCACGACATGTTCGCGATCATCCGCGCGGCCCGCCCGGATTTGCCTGTCGACCTGCGGGCCAAGGGGTTGCCGGACCCCGTGGTTGAAGATGCTATCGAACAGGGGATGAATTTCCGCATTGGCACCAAGTATTGGATGGAACAGATGGGCCTGCCCTTTCATCCCACGCATATCAACCGGCAGAACCAGCGGGACCGGCGGCACGGGTATGCGGACCTACTGCGCTATCCCCAGCGTTACCCGATTCACTGGCGTCTCTGGAGTGGCGGTACTGCACGTTGCCTGTTGTGGGGCGATCCGGATTATGTACGGCGGTTCGTCCAGAGCGCCCGCCTCTACGAAGGCGACAGTTTCGAGATCAACGAGATGCTGGCGACCAAGATGTTGGGTGAGGATCACGCCGCCGAACCCTTTGAACTGCTGATGCCTGACTATCGCTGGTATGATTACGAATTCGAGCGTTACTGGCACTACTACCAGGTCTGGGGACGCGTGAGCTACAATCCGGACACGCCTGCCCAGGTCTGGCGCCGCGACTTCGCGAAACGCTTCGGCCGGGAAGCCGGCGTCCACCTGATGACTGGCCTGCATCTGGCCAGCCGGGTCCTCCCGCGAATCGTGGCCAGCGCCTACCGCTATCGCCACTTTCCCACCACACGCGGCTGGGTCGAGATGATGCGTCAGAACGACCTGCCCACGTTCGCTACGGCCGAAGGCAGCGACATCGAGCAGTTCCAAAACTTCGAAGACGCCGCGCGGAGTCTTTTGGATGGGCAGGTCACCGCCCAGCGGCGCCCGGCAGAAAACAGCCGTTGGTTCGCCGGGCTCTCCCAGGCAATCCTCAAGGCCGTGGGGGCTGCGGACAAAAGTCGCCGCGGAACGGCAACGAAAGAGTATCTGTCCACGGTCACCGACCTGAAGATCCTCGCGTACCTGGCGCAGTACTACGCCGAGCGCATCCCTGCGGCGGTGAACTACAATCTCTACCGCCAGACCGAGAATCCTGCCGCGCTGGAGGAGGCCGTCCATTACGAGAGCCGGGCGGTTGCCGCATGGAAGGACATCGTCAACGCGGCCGGCGATGTGTATTCCACAAACATGGCGTTTGGCGTGGAGAAGGTCGGTTTTCCTAGGCACTGGCGCGATGAACTCACGAAGCTCGAGGAGGGCCTGAGGAAACTGCGTGAGGAATACGCCCTGGCGAAGGCCGGTCAGTCCAGGACGGCTCGTCGCGGTGTTCCATCCGTCATGGCGGATACGACGGGCGATAGGAATGCCCCAGCGGTTCGTCTGGAGCGGGCGGCGACCGCACGCCCACACCAGCCGCTCACGGTGGTGGCAGACGTGACCGATCCCTCGGGTATCGCGTGGGTACGGCTGCGCTATCGGCACCTGACTCAGTTCGAGGATTACCACACCGTGGAGATGAGGCCAGACCAGCCGACGGGTCTATGGTTAGGTACCATACCGGGGGATTTCGTGGTGCCGGAATGGGACTTGATGTATTTCATTGAAGTGATGGACACGCAGGGCAACGGCCGGATGTACCCTGATCTAGATGTCGAGATGCCCTACGTGGTG
>JADFHU010000499.1 GCA_022567055.1 Planctomycetota bacterium | reverse complement strand
CTCTGGCGGACAAGGAGAGAGTCAGTCACGAGGAGTTAGCCTATATCGTGGATTCCACCGCCTCCCCGATCGCCTCACAACTGGCCTTCAACGCCTGGCCCGGATATATCCAGGCATTTATATTTGTCGCGGGCGTCTCCTGGCTGGCCACGGAACAGGCCCGCATCACCTTCTTCTTCAAGAGCGTTCCCTTCTGCTTCTACGCGATTTTTGCGATCATGTTTACCTTCCTGTTGAGTATCGAAAAATCTCCCTTCTTGGGCAGAAAGCTCAAGGCGGCGATCCAACGGGCGCGCAGCACAGGCGAACTCGATGCCCCCGACGCCGAGCCGCTCTCGGCGCGGGAACTGCAAATGTCCAATGTTCCGGCAGGGTATCGGCCCCACGTTGTGGACTTCTTCGCTCCCCTTGTCATCCTCCTCGCCATTGCCATCGGGACCTTTATCTTCCAGGGATCGCCCCAGGTCCGCTGGGCCTTTGGTATGGCCGTTGTGTGTGCCATGGTCCTGGCGCTGGCCCGCGGCATGTCCTTGAAGCATGTGATGGAAGGGTTCGGCGACGGGCTCAAGGGGGTCGTGCTCGGCTCGGTGATCCTGCTGTTAGCCATGACCATCGGCAATATCAGCAAGGAGGCCGGCGGGGGCATCTACCTGGTGGAACTCCTGGGAGAGAGCCTGCCCTACTGGCTGCTTCCGGTCTTGCTGCAACTGCTTACCATCGTGATCGCCTTCTCGACGGGTACCAGTTGGGGGACCTACGCGGTCGCCTTTCCGCTGGCCATGCCGCTCTCCTGGGCAATCGCCAACGCCCAGAATCTGGAACACCCCCAGTTTTTCATGACTATTTGCTTCGCGGCGGTCATGGACGGCAGTGTGTTTGGTGATCAGTGCTCGCCCATTTCGGACACGACGGTGCTCAGCGCCATGTGCACCGGCTGCGACCTGATGGATCATGTGAAGACCCAGTTGCCCCAGGCCAGCATTGCCGCCCTACTGGCGGGCATCTGTTGGACCACCCTGACCGTTTTATTTGCCTAGACGAACGAGCCGGTCGGCTTCTGAATCGCCAATTTTCGGCCTGGTTCAATTCCGGGTTACACGACTCGACGTAGGAATCGAACTCGTCATCGGCTTTTCGGCCTTCTCGATTACGATGACGAGTACTGCTTCGCCGAGTACGACCACGAAAACAGGTCAGACGGACTGCTACCCATGTGCACACTGTTGTGAACCAGGCCTAATTTTCCAGTAGCCAAGCATGATACGCTCCGTTAGGACAGGACCCCGCGGTAGTCCTACCCCCACTTTGCGGAAAATTTTGTCGGTCGCCGAACAAGATATTCGGTGGGTAAGTATTGACTACCACACAAATTCTTGTACAGTGTTGCGTTTTAATCTGTAAGAGATTCGTGAGGACACTAGGGTACGTTTCACAGTTCTATGGCACAACTTTTGAGCATCTAGTTTGGAGATGGACATGATAGAGGTCAAGGACCTGCGGCGCAGCTTCGGGCCGGTGACTGCGGTGGACGGCATCTCGTTTAACGTCGAGAAGGGACAGGTGCTGGGCCTGCTGGGTCCCAATGGTGCCGGCAAGACGACGGCCATGCGGATGCTGGCCTGCTTTATTCGACCGGACAGAGGGACCGCGACCGTCTGCGGATACGACATCCTGAAGGACCCCGTGCGTGTGCGACAAAAGATCGGCTACCTGGCGGAAAGTGCGCCGAGCTACAACGAAATGACGGTCGGGTCCTTCTTGGGCTTCATCTGCGATGTCCGCAAGATCAAGGGGGCCGAGCGCAAGCGGGCCCTGGACCGCGTCGTTCCCACCTGTTCGATTGAGTCGGTCTACCATCAGACCATCGAAACGCTCTCCAAGGGCTACAAGCGGCGCGTGGGGTTGGCGCAGGCCATGATCCATGACCCAGAGGTGTTGATTTGGGACGAACCGACCGACGGCTTGGATCCCAATCAGAAGCACGAGGTAAGACGACTCATCACAGCCATGTCTGAGAAAAGTGCATTATCATCTCCACCCACATCCTGGAGGAGGTCGAGGCCATTTGCACCCGGTGCATCATCGTGGCCCGGGGCAAGGTTCTGGTGGATTCCACGCCCCAGGAACTCAAAGATGAGAACAAGTGCAGCCTGGACGAAGTTTTCCGCAGAATTACCAAGCACACGGGAAGGTCTTAACTCTTCCCGGTGTCTGTTTTAGTAGGAGCCCATATGAATAGCTTCTTGGCAGTGTTCAAGAGGGAACTGAAGAGTTACTTCACGACCCCACTGGCCTATGTATTTCTCTTTATCTTTCTGGTATTGTCCGGCTTCTTGACCTTCCAAAAGGGGTTCTATGAAGCCAGACAGGCCGACATGACCCGTTTCTTCATGAATATGCCGCTGCTCTTCGTGGGCATGGCCTCGGCAACGTCCATGCGTCTCTGGGCAGAGGAACGCAAGGTGGGCTCCGTGGAACTGTTGTTTACCCTGCCGATAACGATACGAGAGGCCGTTTTGGGTAAGTTGTGCGCCGCCTGGGTCTTCTTGAGTATCGCCCTGGCCCTTACCTTTCCGATGGTGATCACGGTCTTCTATCTGGGCAGCCCCGATGTGGGGGTGATCGTCACGGGGTATATTGGCACATGGTTAATGGTCGGGGCATTTCTCGCTATCGGTTGTTTCTTCTCGGCGCTGACGAAAAATCAGGTCATCAGCGTGGTCCTCTCCTCGGTGGCCTGTGGCATCCTGGTGCTGTTGGGCATGCCCACCACACTCAACTACCTGGCCGGCTTCTTGCCGATGGGTCTGGTGAATGCCGTTGAAATGATGAGCATGCGGACGCATTTCGAATCCATCCAGAGGGGCATTCTCACCTTTGGGGACCTCTCCTACTTTGCGATTCTGATTGCCGGTTGGACGGCTGCATGCGTCGTGGTATTGGATGAAAGGAAGGCAAGTTGATGAGCAGAACCATACGTACCATTATAGGCGTCATTCTTATCCTGACGATTACGTTTTCGACCATCAGCATCTGCCAAAACATCGGCCGACGGGTCAAGATAGATGTGACAGAGCATAGCCTGTATACCCTGTCGCAGGGGACCAAGTCGATCCTGGCCAAACTGAATCAGCCCATCACGGCCAAGCTCTACTTCGCCAAGACCGCCGCACTGCAAGGGCCGGACCAAATACGCTTCTTCAATAACTACTACGAGTTTGTCAAGGTACTGCTGGAAGAGTACGCCAGCGTGGCCAAGGGCATGGTCAAACTCGAAATCATCGATCCCCGCCCCTTCTCCACCGAGGAAGAGGACGCGATCCGCTATGGGCTCAAGAAGTTTCCCATCACCCAGGAGGAGAACTTCTTCTTCGGCCTCGTGGTGGCGACCCAGTTTGGCGTCGAGAAGACCATCCCCTTTTTCTCGCCGGATCGCCAGAACTTCCTGGAGTATGACATAAGCTATCTGATCGACACCGCGATCACACGACAGAAGAAGGTCGTCGGCGTCATGAGTTCCATTGCGATCATGGGCGACGATGTGACCGGCTACATGGCCCAGATGATGGCCATGCAGGGCCAAAAACCCAAGCCTTCATGGGTCATTATCGATCATCTTAAACAGCAGTTTGAGGTGAAGCAGATTGCCACCGATGTCAACGACATCAATGATATCGATATCCTCCTGGTGGTTCACCCGAAAGAGCTGCCGGAAGAGACAGAGTTTGCTATTGACCAGTTTGTGCTGCGAGGTGGGCGGACCATCCTCTGTATCGATCCCCACTGCTATGTGGACCGTCCCGCTCGGCCCCCCATGGGCATGGGCATGGGCATGCAGCCGCCCACCAGTCAGAGTTCCAACCTGCCTCGGCTCCTCAAGGCCTGGGGATTGGAAATGCCGGCCAACACCTTCGCCGGTGACACCAACTTGGCACAGCTGGCGTCGGCCGGCGCCAATCAGCGTCCCCAACGACTCATTGGCTACCTCGGCATGGTGCCCGGCTGCTTTAACGAGGACAGCGTCATCACGGCCCAACTCAACAGCGTCAAGATGGTCTTCGCCGGCACGCTGAAGATTCTGGACGACGCTAGTGACAGCAATGAGCCCGCACTCAGCCACATGCCGCTGATCCAGACCACCGCGGAAGGGAACAGTTGGAAGATCTCGGGTCCCTTCGAATTGCAGTTCCTGGATCCCGAACGTCTACGCCAGAAGTTCGTGCCAGGATCGGAACCGGTCACCATGGGCTATCTGGTCTCGGGTCGTTTCAAGAGCGCCTTTCCCGAAGGCATCAGCGTCGACGTGGAAGAGACCGATCCCAATGATCCCAACGAAACCATCACGGTGGCCCAGCAGCAGACCGGACTCACGGAATCTTCAGAGGAGGGCGTCGTCGTGGTCTACAGCGACACGGACTTTATCAGCGACTCGCAGGCCTATCAAAACTCATTCTTTGGTAAGATGGTCGTCGGTGACAACAGCGCCCTGCTGATCAACACTCTCGAGGAGCTGTGTGGGTCGAGTGATTTGATCTCTATTCGTTCGCGGGGCAATTTTCGGCGCCCCTTTGAAGTCGTCGATGAGATTGAAAAGAAGGCAGCAGAGGATACGGCTGCGGAAGTGGAGAAACTCAACGCCGAGATTGCCGGCCACAACCAAAAACTGCGGTCCCTGGTGGCATCGGCCCAGGAAGAGGGTAACAGCGAAGTGATTGGCAGCACCATCATTCAGCAGCGACGTGCATTGGAAATAAAGGTACACCAGGCCCGGCGTCAGCTCAAAGAGGTCAAGCTGAAACGGCGTGAAGCGATCGAAGATCTGGGCAACCGCCTGCAACAGCGGAACATGCTGGCGGCGCCGGCCGTCA
>JADFHU010000498.1 GCA_022567055.1 Planctomycetota bacterium | reverse complement strand
GGTAATGCTTTCGGATCGGACAGAATGTACTTGTCAAGGGCCAATGAGACCATTGTACGAAGGCAGAATATGCGCGTAAAGTCGCTTTTGAAAGATCATTGATGGGACCGCCTTAGCTGATGAAACGACAACAGTTTTCCAGCAGGAACTATGCCCTAAGTGACCCTCTTTGTGACTTGAATGAAGCCAATTCATATCTTGAAATGTATGACTCCATTTTGACACCACAGATGCTGATTTTGCACTAATTGGGCCTAAAAAAGCGTTTATTTTTGTAGAAAAATCAACATTTTTCTAGGGCATCGGATTCAATGAACTACGCGAGTGACAGCCGTTCTAACAAGGAAACATACGATAGAGATCAGCTATTCAATGGTGGTCCCATTCACGGTTGACAAGTACATCCTGTTCAGTCGTTAAAGCACCTCTACGGCCCCTTACTTGCAATCCTAGCTCTCATCAAGGACAATAATCGAGTCCAGAGACTACTCATAGGAGAGAGCCTATATGACTGATGTTACTCGCATCTTGGACGCCGTCGAGCAAGGGCATGAAAAAGCCACGGACGAGTTGCTTCCTCTGGTGTATGAGGAACTGCGTCATCTGGCGACTCAGAAACTCTCTCACGAACAGGCTGGTCAAACACTTCAAGCCGCTGCCTTGGTCCACGAGGCCTAGCTTCGACTGGTCGAGGAAGCTGATCAAGATTGGAACAGCAGAGGGCATTTTTTTATGGCGGCGGCCGAAGCCATACGACGGATTCTCATAGAAGCCGCGCGGCGTAAACGTCGAATAAAAGATGGAGGCGGCATTCACCGCGGGCTGTGCAAAAATAACTCTCATATAACTCCTTCTGTGACAAGGACATAAGGTCGTCACGGATGAAAGCAGTTGCCTTTCAGGTGAGGATTTCATAGTGTGTGGCTCCACTATGAAACAGAAACTATGGCTCCCGCTCGTCATTTGTCTAGCCTACTGCATCGACGACGAGTTTCTAGCTCAGATCCATTCTCACCAAACCAGATGCCCCTGCCAGACTCCATTGAAACTTCAGCCTGCGGCTGACACTGGGAGGATTAACTTCTGGAACTCCGGTGACTTACCCACGGATGAATACTTGCACCTCGCGCCCTAAGGAGCTGAGAACAAGATGGCTATGGACCTACTAGCCGATCGCAGATCGACGCAAGCTGGCGAATGTCTCTGCCCCTCAGTGGGCAAACCGGTTTCTGGCGCGGGTCTCAAGGGAATTCTGCTGGCTCTCTCAGGGTTCCTGCTGAATTCGGGATGTACACCCACGCCTCAGGCCTCGACCGATGACGTGATCGAGCAACTATCAGCCAGTTCTGGCTACGCCTTTGTCTTGAAGGGTGACAAAGATGGGAGTCTGTGGCCTGAGGGTGTAGACGCCAACGACGGGCTTGTTGAACAAGAGTGCATCCGCCTGGCCTTGCACAACAACGCAAGCTTTCAGTCGGAATTGGCGAAACTGGGGCTCTTTGCGGGCGAGGTAGCGCGGGCAGGAGAGATTGCCAATCCTTCCTACTCCGTCCTATTTCCAGTGGGTCGCGCCGATTTCGAGTCGACGTGGGGTTTACCCATTGAGTTTCTCTGGCTACGACGTATTCGCGTCGAGATTGCACAGAAAGGGTTGGACGCGGAAGCAGAGTCTTTGCTGCAAACTGCCCACAATCTTGCAAGCGAGATCCGTGTTTCGCGGCTACAAGTGCGCTACGCTCGAAAACGATTGGAGCTGGCTCACCAGGAAGCAGAGGCCCGTGAGAAACTGCTTCATCTGGCACGAGAGGCCCTTGCAGCGGGTGGAACAACCGGTTTGGCCGTGGAGGAGACTGCCGTTGATGCGACGCTGGCCCTCAGCCGAGTCCTCCATCGCGAGCAAGAGGTAAACAGGGCAGAGCTACAGCTTTGGGCGCTTCTTGGCGTGGAGGAACTCCCCCTGGATACACTACTGGTCTTTACCGATTCGAACTCCCCCAGCCTACCTACGATAGATCACCTCAAGGAGGCGGCGATCCTCTCCCGACCCGATCTAAGAGCCGCCTCCATCCGCGTAGAGCAGGCGGCACAGACATGCAAACTCACGCGCAACGAATGGATCAAGCTCAGCGGCCTACTCGACGTGGACCTGCCCGATGGCAAGGCCCGCATCAGTCCGGGGCTAAAGTTCGACATTCCCATTTTCAACCAAGGACAAGCGGACCAAGCCGTCGCTACGGCGGCGCTAGACCTTGCGGCACGCCGCTACATGGAACGGCGCTGGCAGATCTTGGTTGAAGTCACCCAATCCTATGCGAGGTACCAACAGGGCCTGTCCGCTGTGACCCAACTGCAGGAGACTGCGCTCCCCACGATTCAGACGCAGATCGAGTCACGATCTCTGGCGGAACAAGCCGGTCTGGGGCTGGCCAGCGAGACAGTGACAGCCCAAATGCATCTTCTGGACGCCTTGACGGCCCTGAATGAAGAGACCCACCGCCTGGCCCTCGCCGGAGTCGAACTGGACCGAGCGGTGGGATGTCGATGCGATGGGCTCCAGTTGGCCGGCCCACGCCTACCCGCACCCCGTTCCGAAGACCTTGTGACACGGAAGGACGACTCATGAACCTTTACAACTTAGGCACCCACGCAACTTTGCTTCCCACACGACGGGTGCTGGTATTCGCACTGTGCGCTCTAGCCGCTCGGCCCAGCCCTGGCGCCGGGCCGGCGACCGTCAACGGATCACCCCAAGAGGAAAATCTGGCGACGGTGACTCTCTCGCCCCAAGCGCAGACACGCCTGGCGATTGTCACGGCGCCGGTGGTGGAGAAGCCCTTTCGCGCCTGGCGATCCTACCCCGGCATCGTCGTAGTGGCCTGGGACAGAGACAGCGTGCTGACTGGCCCGGCGTCGATCGATTCGTGGACGTCGGAGGCCCTGCTGCGCCTGGCCGATCGTCAGTTGATAGCAAACGGCGCGGTGAAGGAAGCCACCGTGGAGCTAGCGTACGCCCAGAGGCGCCTCGAGCGCTCCGGAGCACTGATGAAGGTCAAGGCGGCTCGACTCATGGATGTGGACGAGGCAGAACGGGGGCTCGCCCGCGCCAAGGTTCTGCTGGAGACAGCCCAAGCACGTCGTACGCTTCTGGGGCCCTCCGTACTGGCGGAAAATCGCACACTTTGGTTGACTGTCCCCGTCTACGCGGGCGAACTGGGGCGTATCGATCGAAAGGCGGACGCCGATATATATGCGCTGGGGGCCAAAGCCGGCGACGTCCACTATCCAGGCCAACCCCTAGGATTGGTCCCCTCCGGCGATGCAACGCAAGCCACACTCACACTCCTATATCAGTGCCCGAAAGGACCGGTATTCTTGCCCGGCCAACGCGTGCGGGTCCGTCTGCCCATAGACGATGCGATTGTGTGCAAGAGCGTTCCCTGGTCTGCGGTCCTCCATGATATTTATGGAGGACAGTGGGTCTACGTCCAGTTGGGTGAGCGGCGCTATGAACGCAGGCGCGTTCAGGTCCGTGCCGTGCGGGAGGGGACGGCACTGCTGGACCAGGGACCGGAGACCGGGATCCGCGTGGTCGTCGAGGGCGCCGCAGAACTGTTTGGTACCGAGTTCGGGGTCGGTCATTAGAAGTCATACCACAGGAAAACAAGGATGTTGAAGGCAACCGTGGCGGCTGCGCTCCGCTTCCGCGTACTGGTCATCGCACTGGCTTGCGCCCTGATGATCGTGGGGATCACTACTGTCCGGCATGCGCCATTAGACGTGTTCCCCGAGTTTGCGCCACCCCTCGTAGAAGTACAAACGGAGGTCCCAGGGCTCTCCACGGAAGAGGTCGACGCTCTTGTCACCGTGCCTTTGGAGCAGGCGCTCAACGCCACGCCCTTCCTGAAGACCATCCGATCGAAGTCGGTGCAGGGGCTTTCCTCCATAGTACTTATTTTCGCTGAGAAAACAGACCTCTTGGCCGCCCGTCAACTGGTTCAGGAGCGCCTCGCCACGGCTGCCTCTTTGCTACCTGACAGCGCATCGCCCCCAGTCGTCATGCCCCCGCACTCCTCGCTGAGTCGTGTGCTAAAGATAGGGCTCTCCTCGGAGACCCTCTCCCCTATGGAGTTGAGTGAACTGGCGCTGTGGACCATACGACCCCGATTGATGTCCGTACCCGGTGTCGCCAACGTGGCCATCTGGGGACAGCGAAACAAGCAGTATCAGGTCGTAGTTGATCCGGACCGGTTGCGGGTCTCTGGCGTGACGCTGGAAGCGCTGGTCGAGGCGGCCAGAGACGCCGTGGTCATGGAGTCGGGGGGATATGTGGACACCCCCAACCAGCGAATGGCCATTTGGCAGCGGATGCCGGTGGCGTCCGCAACTGACCTGGGGCGAAACCTGGTGGAGTTCCGCAATGGCACGCCCATTAGAATCGAAGATGTGGCCGACGTCCGAATTGGCAGTCCTCCCCTCATCGGCGAAGCCGTGATCAACGACGGGCCGGGCATCCTGCTGGTCGTGGGCAAGCAGCCCTGGGGCAACACCTTGGATGTCACCAGAGGCATTGAAAAGGTCTTGGAGGATCTGAGACCGGGACTCGCCGGCGTCGAGATGGATTCGACAATCTTTCGGCCGGCGACCTTCATCGAAGCGGCGATTCACAACCTAGGCCAAGCCCTATGGCTGGGTTGCCTGCTGGTTGTCCTAGTGCTCGTTTTTTTCCTATACGACGCCCGAACGGCCATCATCAGCATCACGGCCATCCCTCTTTCGCTTTTGGGCGCCCTGCTGGTGATCCACAAGACAGGACAAACCATCAATACCATGGTGCTGGCCGGTCTCGTGATCGCCATCGGCGAGGTCGTC
>JADFHU010000024.1 GCA_022567055.1 Planctomycetota bacterium | reverse complement strand
AATCCCGGAGAATGAAGAGCCGTTCAAGCAACTCCTGAGCCAAGCGAATCCGTTCACCGAGTTCATATCAACGCCGTTGCTGGTCAAGCTCGCTTTCGACCATATTGAAATCACCGCCGATGCGGTAAGGATACCATTCGTCGATAGGAAAGTCGTAGACTGGGACAGCACGCCGATAGCAAGCATTGGCCGAAGGTACTTTGATGCCCTGAGACATACGCCCGTAAGACTTGCAGGATTCAATTTGACCGCGGTATTGACGACAGACGATGCGACCGCATTACAGGCACTTCAGGAACTTTGTCTGCCAAAGAATAGCCGAATCCTGGAAATCATCGGGCAAGATACAGTTTCAGCGGACGCCGTTCTACGTTATCCGTACAGTGCAGACGGCGAGCGTATCACACTGTCGATTCGTCAGACCGCCAAGAACAAAGATGCATTCAACATCAACCTGAATCATGAGGTTGATTTTACAGACTGGCAGGCGTTTGGCGTATATCTGGAACGATTGGGTGAAGTCGGTCAATACTTCGATTCAATCTTGGATAAGATATCAGGAGAGGCTGTATGACTGACTGGATTGCAGAGATAAACTCTGATGCACCTGCCGCCCAGGTCTTAGAACAGGACTGGCAATCCGTTCGGATGCTCTTTGAATCCGAAGGATCGGATGTAGGATCGGATGTCCTTCTCACCGAATCTGGCGATTCAGAAAAGGGACCTGAGATTTATGTCACCACAGATGTGAATCTCTCGGATCAATTTTATTTTATTCGTGGTGAGACTACTAAGAAAATAGCGGTCTCCTTTGCGGAAAGCACGCAAGCACTTATGTTGTATTCTCATCCTGTGGGAGTGACCGTCAAGTCTACTCCCTTCTTGTCTCCCTTAATTGAACTTATGCTTCGAGAAGCAACGGCGACAGGCCCGTGTTTCGATGATAGTGTTCAGGCTGCTCTAACAGAATTGGCTGTGCTGGAGGACGTAAGCAAAGCAAAGAAACTCTGCGAAAAGGTCTACCGAACGCTGGAATCATGTGAGGTCTGCATCTCTGAAGACCCTGAGATTGACGACTGGACGAGAGTCATTCTGGATCTTAAGGTTTCAGGGTCTCCCGAGACCGTCTTGGAGGATGAGAAGGTTTTCTACAGGCAACTCGAACCGGCTGTGAGCAACAAAGCCTTTGCTCTCATCAACGTAATCTATGAGTGGATCGACTAGAACGCAATGGATCCTCGTAAATTCCTCAATCTAGCGAAGACGCTACATCAAAGCTCAGCCGGCGAGGCTGCCTTTCGAACCTCTGTAAACCGGAGCTACTACGCACTGCACAATTGGATCGTGATGTTCCTTGAAAGGAACAACGTGCCTATGCCTAAAGCGGCGGCAAAGCATAGGAAGGCTCTCTTAATGCTGCAAGAGGCGGGCATACCAGAAATCAGAGCAGTTGCCACTGCGCTTGGTGACTTGCGGACTGAACGCAATATGGCCGACTATGAATTACAGGGTACTAGATTCCAGAGCCAAAAGAAGGCTGAACTTATCCACATGAAGGCCGAAGGGGCTTACAATCAGTTTTCCTTACACACAAAAACTGAAGAGAAGAGGAACAAACTTATGCAGGGGATTCGTGATTACGAAAAGAGAATCTCACCGTGACTTTCCGATCTGACGGTCTTTTATGTCCTTGGGATTGACTGGTCCCCCTTCAAAGTCTATTCCCGCTCTCAGGCCCCACGCCGCTCGCTACACCCACCAAGGTTGACGCTGATCAGCCTCGATCTTTTTCTTTTTAGCGAGTCGTTCCCTATCTCGCTCCATTCGGCGGATCCTTTCCTCGTGGCGCTTGAGCCGCTCCTCCCTCTGCCTGATCCATTTTTGCCCTAGGCTCTCTTCTTCCGGCATGTCGAACCCCTTTCGTTCTGGCCTGCGCCATCATGCCCGAAGATCACCCCACAGGCCAGGCGTTTTTTGCTTGGATCGAGTGCCTCTTCACATCACGCCGGCCAGGGTGGTCCGACACTCCCTCAAAAGCTCCTGGACCTGGCGGCGGGTCTCTCTGGCTTCCCTCGAGCGCCGGCCGTGCCGCCACTTTCCCCTTCTGTAGCCGTGGCCCGAAGCGGGAATCTTTCGAGCTGTGCTCCTCACGACCCGGAGGGCAAGCGCTGCTCAATAGCCTTCAGCCTGGCGTCGATATCCTTCAATTCCAAATACCTCTGGTGCAATTCCAGCATGTCCTTACTGGCCAGCCGGGCTAAACGCTTATCACTGTCGTTCACAAGGCCTGCCAACCGCTCTATAGCCTGGGTCACGTTCTGGGCCAGCATTCCCAAAGCTCGATCCGAGACGGCTTGCTGCTGTCTCTCAAGCTCAGCCTTGAACACAGAGTCATCCAACCAGCGGTAAAAGGTTTTCCGGTCAACCTTGGCCTTCCTGCAGGCCTCGGTGTAGGTCGGGCTGGTGATGATGAAGGGCAGGGCCTTCGCTTGCCTGTCCGTGAGGCGGTGGGGAGGCTGTTTTTCGCTATCCTGTGGCAATCGGTCGCCTTTCGTAGTCATTTCAGTTGAGGTCCAAAGCTGGCCACGGATCCATGTACTGGTCCAGTTCGCCACTTGCCAATAGTTCGTTGATCTCTGCCCTCACGTGTTCCTCAACCTCACTCTGGCTCAGGCCCATTCGTTCATCTCTGATGCGGCCTAACTCTAATTGGGCTTCCTCATCCTCTTGGTCACGTCTCTCATATAGCCTGCCCTGTCTCTCAAATTTCCAGCGACCGTAAGCTCTTAAGATTTCGCAAACCTCTGCCGACGGCGGATCATGCCTGACGTCAAGCTCACGCTCCAGCGTTTCAATTCGGTTGAGTTTGGATCTGATGATGTGCAACATCTGTGGTCTCCTTGAATAGGTTGATTCTGCTTTCCCAGCTTCTTACCCATGGTCGCCGGCTCCGCTTGGCGTCTTGGGGGCGCAGACTCCGCGACCTCCGATCAGGTTGAGAATGTCCTGCTTGGTCTGCTCCGGGAGGTGCGGCCAGGCCTCTACCAACCGGGTCAAATCGGGGTCAGCAGAGGGTCTTCGTGCATCGAGTGCGCCCCTTTCTGCACAGACCTTCTTGGAAATCGCGGTTTTTGGGGGCGTGAGGGCAATAGATTCGAGTCCGCACACGCTACGAAATCGTCATCCAACAGGCAATCCCTTTCATCCGACACGACCTTATGGCACTTCTACAGAAGGACTTACGAGAGCTTATTGGTTGTACCGTACGGGATCGGGATTTATTGCATATTGTTAACAATTTATTATTGACAACTCTGTGGCGGTTGGTTACGTTGGTGGTGATGACATGAGAAGACTGTAGGAATCAGGAGTGATTTAATGGAATCGCCGGCCTTGTATCGTACCATTAGACATCAGATTGCCGACAAGCTCCGCGCCGACGTGCTGTCCGGCCACTTGCCGGCGGGGACGCAGTTGCGGGAGAAGGCCCTGGCGGATCGATTTAGTGTCAGTCGTGGACCGATTCGCGACTCGCTGCTGCAACTCACCCACGAAGGCCTCCTGGTGTCCAAGCCGAATTGCGGCGTGATGGTGGGGCAGACGCTATGCGAGCGTATTCAGCCGATGGTGGTCCAATTACGCCGACAGATCGAAGCCCATGCTGTGGAACTGCTGTTCCAAGACAAGATAGACATCGTGCCAGCCCTGGACGAGGCCTGCGACCAGCTTAGAATCGCCTGTGAGGCGAATGATATGTCGTCTGTCGTTCAGTACGACATGGCATTTCATCGGTGTATCGTCGAGGGCAGTGGAGGTGAGGAAATGGTTGCCATCTGGTTGCCCATTGTCACACGCATGATGCTGCATTACACCCGCCACAAGGAGCTGATAGAGAGTTATGGCGAACACGTGGCCATCGTCGAAGCCATTCGAAAAGGCAACAAGAAACAGGCCAAACGGGCCTTGGAGAGAAACATTCAGTAAACGGCAAGGCGGCTCCCAAACACGGGGGATTCGGAAACATAATCGGGCATAGGAGTAAGAGCCATGCTGATCGGTGTACTGTGGGCGCTACTGGGGGGGCTGATGCTGGGGCTGTATGCATTGCCCGGTAAATTCACCAAGGATTTCAAGGAGGAGAACACCTGGGGCCTTTTCTTCATGCTGACCATGTTTGCCGTGCCGCTCATGGCGACCTTCGCCATGCTCAAGGGCATTGGCGATATCTATGGCTCACCGGACGTCAAGGCGGCCTTGCCGGTGATGGTGGTGTCTAGTGTACTCTGGGGAACGGGCGTGATGATGTGGGGCAAGGCGATCCATCATATCGGGATGTCCCTCGGTTTTTCGCTGTTCATCGGTACCGTCATCCTGGTGGGATCTGTCCTGCCAATTGGCATCGAGGTCGTCCAAAAGGGAATTGGCCAGGGGCTACCGCCAACCAGCACGCTCGTGCTCATTTTAATTGGAATCGCGATTGTCTTGCTGGGCATTGTCTTTAACGGCCGGGCAGGCTTGATTCGCGAAGCCGATGAAAAAAGGGACGGAGAAGAAGCCAGCGGCAAGAAGTCTATGACGACCGGTATCACGATCGCCGTGGTCGGCGGTTTACTCGCTACCGGATTCAATGTGGCGGCAACTGTCGGCGGCGGGCCCTTGGGTGTGGCGCTTGAGGCTGCCGGTAACCCGGATTGGATGGTCTCATTGGCGCTAATGTTCCCCATCTTCCTGAGTGGCGGTGTCGTGATGGCGGGCTATTTTGCCTGGCAGCTTTCGTCCAAGAATGCATGGAGGACGTTTAAGACACCCAATTTCGGCATGAATTTTGTCCTTATTTTCATCATGGCGTTTTTCCACTATGTCGCATCTGCGGCCTATGCCTATGGCGCGAGCCGTTTTGATTTGGGACCGGTGGTGGTCTATGCGATATTCAACACGACCTGTGTCGTGGTGGCCGTCCTGAGTGGCATCGTGACCAAGGAGTGGATCAATGCCTCCCCGAAAGCCAGGAAGTCCCTCTATTCCGGTCTGGCCTGCATGGTGTTGGGCGTCATGACACTGACGGCCTCCAAACTTCCGAGTGCACAGGACGTGGCGCCGGAGGTGGCAGAGGCAAGCGTCATCCAAAAGGCGGGGAGCTAGACGAATGCAGATTTCTCAATCTCCCTTTGGTCAAGTTGAAGGTCGTGACGTGAGTCTATTCACGTTGGAAAACGACAACAGCATGGTCGTTAAAATCACCAATTATGGCGGGATCGTCACCTCCATGGTGATCCCGGATCGCCGCGGCCAGCGGAGTGATGTCGTGTGCGGTTTCGATACCTTGGATAGCTACTTTAGCGCCGCCTACCAAGGGAACTCGCCCTACTTTGGCTGTATCGTGGGCCGGTATGCGGGTCGTATCAAGGACGGGCGTTTCAACGTAGACAATAAGACCTACCAGGTAGCCACCAACGACGGCCCCAACCATCTGCATGGCGGAATGGTGGGATTCGACAAGCAGATATGGGATACGGAATGTTCGCAGGCAGACGATGCCTGCGAATTGAAGCTCTCACTGGTCAGTCCCGACGGCGATGAAGGATACCCGGGCACCCTCGATGTGTCGGTTGAGTACCACCTGACCCAGGAAAATGAGTTGCGCATCCGCTACCAGGCGCAAACGGACAAGGCCACCCCTCTGGCCCTGACCAATCATACCTACTTCAATCTGAACAGCTTTTCCGACAAGATCCTCGATCACCGTGCCGAGATTCACAGCGATCGCTATCTCGTGCCCGATGGCAGCAATGTCCCTGTGGGTGGGGAGCAGCGCGTCGAGGGAACGGCCTGCGACTTCAATACGGCCAGACCCATTGGCGATGCTTTTAAGGAACTGCCGAAAGGATTCGAGCATTACTATTGCTTCGCCGAGGGCTCCGGGGTCTGCGCAAAGGTGGCCGTATTCTCCGAGCAGAGCAGCGGCCGTACCTTGGAGGTCGAGACCACGGAGCCGGGCATGCTGTTCTATACGGGTTTCTATACCTCAGATGATCTGAAGCGCGAGGACGGCACTCAATTCGGCCAGTTCAAGGCCTTCTGCTGCGAAACGGCAAAGTATCCCAATGGGCCCAACCTCAAGGACGCTCCGGCAAGCATTCTTGAACCGGGACAGACTTACGACGAGACGACCCTCTTTAGGCTGAAATGGTAATGATGAGCAGCGATTCGACGGGATTGAAGACCAGGGAGGACAAGATGTCGCCGATGAAGGAGACCAAAGACGGTATTGCACATTACCGCTTGTTCATCGCTGGCCAATGGGTGGATGCCACCTCGGATGAACGGATTGAGGTGGAGAATCCGACGAATGAAGAGATCTTCGCCACCGTTCAGGCCGGCAATGCCCAGGATGCGGATCGCGCCTTGGAGGCGGCCCGTGCGGCGCAGACGGCTTGGTCGGCCTTGCCCGCCGTGGAACGAGGCAATCATCTGATACGCCTGACAGAAAAGCTCCGGGAGAAACGCGAGTCCTTTGCCCGCCTGCTGACTCAGGAACAGGGCAAGACCTATGCACTGGCGCTGGGTGAGGTGGATGCCACCATCGACTATATCAACTTTCCGGCCCAGTGTGCGCGTCGCATCGAAGGCGACATCTACCCCTCGGATGTTCCCAACGAGCACATCTGGATTCATCGTGTGCCCTATGGCGTGACCGTGGCACTGGTGGCGTGGAATTTTCCCTTGGCCCTGGCCGGTCGAAAACTGGGGCCCGCCCTGGCTGCCGGCAATACCATGGTCGTCATGGCCCCTCCCCAGACACCAGTCACGGTGATGGAATTTGCCGATCTGGTGCGACAGTCGGATCTGCCACCGGGAGTCCTGAACTTTGTGACGGGATGGGGTCCGGTCATGGGGCAGTCGCTGGCGACGCACGCCCTCACCCGGCTGGTGACCATGACCGGCAGCGTCGCCACCGGGCGCAAGCTCTTCGCCATGGCGGCGCCGGGCATGAAGGCGATTCGGCTGGAGCTGGGTGGCAAGGCGCCTTTTATCGTGATGGAAGATGCCGATGTGGATGGGGCCGTCGAAGCCGCCATGGTCGCCCGCTACCTCAACTGTGGCCAGGTGTGCACCTGCAGCGAGCGCTTCTACCTACACGATGCGGTCCACGATGAGTTCGTCAATAAGTTTGTCGAGGCGAGTCGGAAACTCAAGATCGGCGATCCCATGGAGGCGGGCACGGACATTGGCCCCAAGGTCACGCGGACAGAATTGGAAAAGGTGGAAGGCATGGTGCAACAGGCGGTCGAGGACGGCTGCCGGCTCGTCATGGGTGGGAAAAGACCCGAGGGGACGCGGTTCGAGAAGGGGCATTGGTACGAACCGACCGTGTTGACAGGGGCCACTCATGACATGGCCATCATGCGCGAGGAGATCTTCGGTCCGGTCTCTCCCATCGCCAAGGTGAGCAGTTTCGACGAAGCCTTGGGCTTGGCCAATGACAGTGACATGGGCTTGGCTGCCTATCTGTTTACGAACGACATGCGACGGATTCACCGCGCGGTCCAGGAATTGGAAGCCGGTGAAATATACGTCAACCGGTCTATCGGTGAACAGCGCCAGGGATTCCACAACGGATTCAAACTGAGCGGCGTCGGCGGCGAAGATGGCAAACACGGATTCGAAAACTATCTTCGGAAGAAGACATTCTATGTAAATTACTCGTCTTGACGAGTGCAGAAAGGAATCCTCTATGAGCACAGGTCGCGCGGCTGTTTCCATCGTCAAAGGGGCGATTGAGGAGACACCGTTTGAGTATTCAGAAAGGGACTTAAACACGGTCCGGGAAATGATCCAGAAATCCCTGGATTTAATCGGAGGCCTGCAACCGATCATCGGCTCCGCTAAAACGGTTGTCGTCAAACCCAACCTGGTCGAGGTTCCCTTTGAAACCACGGGCGGCTCGGTGATTACCGATCCTCGTGTTCTGGAAGCCCTGGTCGGACTGCTGAAAGACCACGGTGTCGAACGGGTACTCGTTGCGGAAGGCGTCTCGGTAAACTTGAAACACATAAGCTGCGGCGCCCGGAAGGCCTTTGAGGAGTCCGGGCTGGCCGAGGTCGTTCGACGGGCCGGAGGTGAGATTCTCGGTTGGGATGAAGGGGACTTCGTGCCGGTGCCTGTCCCCGGGGGAGAGCTATACCGAGAGATTAACATTCCCAAGTCCATCCTGGATGCGGACGCGTTCATCTCCGTTCCCAAGTTGAAAACCCATTGCCAGACGGAAATCACCGTGGGCATGAAGAGTATGCAGGGGGTGTTCAGCGTCGACGACAAAGTCGATTATCACAACGAGGCCTTCCCCTGGAAGATGGTGGATATCCTGCGCGTCCTCAAACCTCATCTGACGGTCGTCGATGGTCTGATCGGCGGCGAAGGATACGGCCCTATCTATACCGACCCGGTCGAGATGAATATCGTTGTCACCTCGCAAGACGTGGTGGCGATCGATGCGGTTTGTTCGGCCCTCATGGGAATCGAGCCCTTTGAAGTCCCCATCACTCGACTGGGACATACGGAAGGGATCGGCATCGGTGATCTAGCGCTGATCGATGTCAAGGGGGAATCCATCGCCTCGGTGATGAAGTACTTCAAACGCTCGGGCATGTGGAATCCCATCGGGGCCAGTGACAGGATTCGCGTGTTTGCGGGAGGGGCCTGCCGGTTCTGCCTGGCTCAGGTCGGTGCAGCGGTCAAGCGCCTGGCCTACGAAGGCAAGCTCGATGACCTCGAAGACATCTGTGTCATCATCGGCGCCAATGCGCCGCGACCGATTAAGGACTACAAGAACGTGTTTATCATCGGCGACTGTGCCAGAGACGCGGACATCAAGGGGACATTCATCGGCGGATGTCCGCCGCTTCCCAGCATCCAGATTGTGCACGCATTCGAGAAACACCTGAAGAGTGGAACCAAGAATGAAAATAAAGAACGTTCAAGCCTTCCCCATCGCATTTCCTCTTGAGACACCCGTTCAGGATGCAACGGGTGTGTGGGACAGTTGGAACACCGTCATTGTCAAAATAACGGCCGAGGACGGTACGTTCGGATATGGCGAGATCGGTCCACTCCACGGTGGCGGCATCCCCATTTTTACGGCGATGGTGGATTACAAACTGAAAGATCTGATAATCGGCGAAGACGCATTTGATCGGGAAAGGCTGTATGAAAAGATGCTGGGCCGGGGCACCGGTTCCTATGCCCTGGGGCAGAAAGGTGCGATTGTCAGCGCCGTGGCGGGGATTGATATAGCCCTGTGGGATCTGGTGGGAAAGATCTTGGAAACGCCGGTGTATCAGCTCTTGGGCGGCCGTGCGCACGACAAGATCCCTGCCTATGCGAGCGGGTTTTTCGGAAAAGACGGTAGGCCTCTGACGCCCCGAGAATGCTCCGACGAAGCCAAAGGTTATGCGGATCAAGGATTCAAAGGGGTCAAGATGAAAGTTGGCTTCGGCCGCAAGCAGGACCTGCTGAACC
The DNA here is from genome assembly GCA_022567055.1 of Planctomycetota bacterium. GTDB lineage: Bacteria > Planctomycetota > Phycisphaerae > Sedimentisphaerales > Anaerobacaceae > JAIPFM01. The sequence goes on along the minus strand of JADFHU010000024.1, from coordinate 7,949 downwards.
TGGAAGCCGTGCGGAAAGCACTGGGCCCCGATCTGGGCATCATGGTGGATGCCAACCAGAGCTATTCCTACCATGACGTCTTGAGAATTGCCCACGAGCTGGCGGCGTTTGACCTAACCTTCCTGGAAGAGCCGCTGCCTATTAATGATTTGGATGCCATGGCAGCGCTGGTTGCGGCCGTCGAGGTGCCTATTGCCACGGGTGAGAATTACTATACACGCTTTGAGTTCAGGGATGTTCTGGTAAAACGGGCCGCGAATATCATACAACCGGACATCATTCATGCCGGCGGCATCACCGAAACCAAGAAGATCGCCGATATGGCCAGCGCCTGGAATGTACCATTCTCTCCCCACATCCATGCCACCGTGGGCGTGGCCGCCAGTATCCATCTGATGACGTCGACACCGAATACCCTCGCGGCGGAATATATCACCACCGGCGGATCTTACCAACTCCGGCAGGCCCTCTACGGCCAGGCCTTCAGGGCCCAAGATGGCTGGATCAGTGCGCCTCAGGAACCGGGCTTGGGCATTCACATCGATGAAGCCATATTTGAAAAGTTCTACCCGAAAAATATGAGAAGAGAATCACCCACGCAGCCTGCGAGAGAAGTGACCTCAGGTCGGTGGCAGGAGTTGGTTAAGAGTAAGAGTCCCCAAAAAAAAGCCAATATCGGCGAATTCAGAGACAGCGCCGATCGTCTGTAACGAACATTTTTTCCGAAAAGGAGGACAACGATGTGTAGAAGACAATTTTACTTCAATGCGTTTGTATTGTTGCTGGGCCTGACTTTACCGAGCTTGGGCGGCGGGGCCGATCTGGTGCTGCATTACACCTTTGACGAAGGAGGTGGAGACACCGTCAACGACGCGACTGGCGTCTATCATGGCGAGATGCAAGGAAACGCCTGGGCGTGGGATGCGGATGGCGTCTTTGGCAGTGGGAGCATGGCCTTTAACGGGAACGGCAGAGTCCTCTCAGATCCCAAGGTTTGGTCCGATCTACCCGGTAATGATGTGACCGTCACGGTGTGGCTGAATGCGGATCCTGCGGCAGCGACACCGTGGGTAGGACATGTGTTTTTTGCGGGTAGCGGATGGCCCCCGGCATTTGATGCCCGCTTTTGGGCCCACAGCCTAGCCTTATGGCCCTCCTGGCTTGGCTGGGGAATAGGGGATATCGAACATGATTTAGTGGGCAATTGGCACCACTTCGCCTTTGTTAAGGATTTCCAGGCGGGTACCAAGACGGTCTATTACGATGGAGAAGAGGTTGCCACGCATGAAGACACGAATGTTCTGGAGAATATCACCATCTTTTCGATCGGTGCTCCGCAAAGTCCAGGCTTTGAAACCCTTGAAGCCCGCATGGACGAGTTCCGTATCTACAACGGGGTCCTGACCCCGGACGAGATTCGCAGGACCATGCGCCCGAGCTTCCCGCAGGCCTCGCTCCTGGCTCCGAAAGATGGGGACATGGACGTGGCGCCGCAGGGCAGCGTGTTGAGCTGGAATCCAGGGGACTTTGCTGTCCAGCACGATGTCTACTTTGGCACGGACACTGATGCAGTGAGCAACGCGGTTGTGGGGGATCCGACCCATCTGAGCACCCAAGCGGAGCCCAGTTATGCCCTGGATGGTCTGGACCTTGAGCAGACCTATTACTGGCGCATCGATGAGGTCAACGACGCACACCCCGACAGTCCTTGGAAGGGAAGTGTCTGGAGTTTCACGAGCGAGCCGGTGGCTCAAACGGTAGCCAGCGGTCTTATCACTGCGACGGCATCCAGTGTGGATAGCATCGATATCGAAGCAGATGCCGCCAGCAACGGGGCGGGGCTTGATGGTGACGGTTTACACGATATTTTCAAAGCCACCATGTGGCTTTCCGCTGCAGATGATCCGGAGCCCTGGATTCGCTTCGACCTAGACAGGGTCTACAAACTGCATGAAATGCAGGTCTGGAACTATAACTCCGATATTGAAGGCCTCGCGGGCCAAGGGATCAAGGAGGCCAAGATCGAGTATTTGGATGCGGCGGGGAATTGGCTTGAGTTGTATGCCGCCACTACGCTCAACCAGGCACCGGGTAAATCCGGCTATGCGGCCAATACCGTGGTTCCGCTCGATGGTGTCACGGCCCAAGCAGTCCGCATCACCGGCCTGAGCAGTTGGAGTGCGCTTCCCCAGATATTCCCGGAGAAGGGGCTGAGCGAGGTGCAGTTCTCCTACATTCCCGTGTGGCCCAGGGAACCCGAGCCGGCTTCCGGAGCGACTGGCGTTGCCCCCGATCTGACCCTTGCCTGGCGCGTCGGACGTGACGCGAATCAGCATGTGGTGTCGATCGGCACGGATCCCGATGCCTTGGCTGCGGCCGATCCGGTCGGCCAAGGCAGCTTTGACACCGCTCCCCTAGATCTCGAGTTGGACCAGACCTATCACTGGCAGGTCTCCGAGGTCAATGAAGCTGCCGACCCGACCAGCTGGCAGGGAGACATCTGGAGTTTCACGACACAAGCGCAAATCGTCGTAGACGGTTTTGAGGGCTACACCGATGATGACGCGGCCGGCGAAGCCATCTGGCAGACCTGGAGCGACGGCTTCAACCTGCCTAACAACGGCTCCCGAGTTGGCCACCTCACGACTCCCTTTGCCGAGAATACGATCGTTCACGATGGCAGGGCCTCGATGCCACTCTTTTATGACAACACCACGGGGGCAACACTTTCCGAGAGCACGCGGACCTTTGGCGAGCCCCGGGATTTTTCGGGTCACAACGCACAGGGCCTGGTGCTCTATTTCCACGGGGACCCTGCCAACACCGGCGGACAGTTGTATGTAAAGATCAACGGGACCAAGATTTCCTACGAAGGTGACCCCGCCGATCTGAATCGCGCGAGCTGGAGCAAGTGGTACATCCTGCTGGCCGACGTGGTGGGTACGGACGTGAGCCAGGTGAATTCGCTGACGGTCGGCATCGACAGCGGCGGTACGGGTGTCGTTTACCTGGATGACATCCTCCTGACGCCCGAGGCCCGGAACCTGATCACACCGGTGGAACCGGACCCTGCGAATCTGGTCGGCTACTACCCACTGGATGAGGGGTCCGGCACGAGTGTCGCTGATGCCTCCGGCAACAACCACAACGGCACCTTCCTGGGTGGCCCAAGATGGGTCGCCGGTAAGGTAGGTAGCGGGGCACTGGACATCCCCGGCGAAGGGAGCTCGGTTGAACTGGGGACCTGGAATCCCTCAGCGCAAACCGGCCGGCTCAGTGTCTGGCTGTGGCTCAAGTGGGGAGGGCTCGACGGTCGCTGGCAAGGAATGATCAGCAAGAAAACGACCGGGACCGATATGATGTGGCAGTTTCATACGGATCGGAATACCGGTCAGATGCGTGTTTGGCAGCAAGATGCTCCCTTTGTGTGGACGCCTGACGCGCCGGTAGAAGGAGAGTGGGAGCACTGGGGTTTCTCCTTTGACGGGGACACCGTGATCATCTACCGCGATGGTACAGCACAGGTCGCCAACGACGGTTTCTCGTTCGGCTCCGGGACGGCTACCCCGCTTAGGATCGGCGCCATCGGGCCCAATGGTCTGGAGTCCTTCCGCGGTGCCCTCGATGACGTTCGCCTCTACGACCGGGTGTTGACGTTAGGGGAAATCTCTTGGTTGGCCAGACGTACGGCTCCCTTTGACCAATAAACAGCGACGTACTTGATTGAAGTGTCATCGGGGCCTCTGCCATCCTGATGGATGACAGGCCCTGATGAAATTTATCTTAAATGAACACTATCAAGGAGGTTGAATGAATGAAAGAAATCATAAGGCATGCCTGATGTTCAGGCATTTTGAAGAAGTGCTGAGTATTGTGAAAGGGCTCCGCACAATGAATGTAAACCGTATTGTAGGAGGAAAATCATGATTAGCAGAAGGGTTTATCTTAGTTTCGTAGTGTTGTTGCTGAGTTCGTTCTTGACGAGCTTTGCCCTTGCTGAGGTCGAGTTGGTGCTGCACTACACGTTTGACGACGTGAATGGAGTGACCGTCCCCGATGCCACGGGTACCTATGACGGGATAATGGAAGGTGATGCGTGGACCCTGGATCCGAACGGAGTCTTTGGCGGTGGCATCGCCATGAACGGCAACGGCAGAGTCGTTTCCGATCCGAATGTATGGTCGGATCTGCCCGGGGACGCGGTCACCCTTACTTTCTGGCTGAACATGGATCCCACTGCGGCCATGCCCTGGGTGGGGCACATATTTTTGGCCGGTGACGGTGGGTGGCCTCCGATCATAGACGGTCGTTTTTGGGACGATCAAGTTGTCTTCTGGCCCAGATGGGGTCCCTGGAGACCGGATCCGGATACGCTGGCGGATATAGGAGGGAATTGGCACCACTACGCCTTTGTCAAGGATGGGGATTGGAAGACGATCTATTTCGACGGTGAGCAGGTCCAAACGGCCAATACTGGCAATAGTTTGGATGGGATCACGGAATTCTCGATCGGTGCTGCACTTGCTCCGGGCGGTGAGCCACTTGAAGGACGCATGGATGAATTCTGCATCTACAACGGTGTCCTGAGCGACATGGAGATCCTGATCGATATGGCCGAACCCGGACAAGCGGTCGCCATCAATTCTGATCCCAACCTGGTCCTCGACTACCCATTTGACGAGGGCGAGGGCACAATCGTGCATGACGCCCGGGGTATCTATGATGGCATGTTGGAGGGTGATGCGTGGACATGGGATACCGACGGCATCTTCGACACTGGGAGCATTGCCTTTAACGGCAACGGCAGAGTCGTTTCCGATCCCAACGTGTGGTCGGACTTGCCCGGTGATGAGGTGACCATAACGACCTGGCTAAACATGGATATTGATTCGGCGATGCCGTGGGTGGGGCACATATTCTTGGCCGGTGATGGTGGATGGCCTCCGATCATAGACGGTCGTTTTTGGGCCGATCAAGTTGTCTTCTGGCCCAGATGGGGTCCCTGGGCACCGGATCCGAATACGCTGGTGGAATTGGCAGGGAATTGGCACCACTATGCCTTTGTCAAGGATGGGGATTGGAAGTCGATCTATTTCGACGGTGAGCAGGTCCAAACGGCCAATACTGGCAATAGTCTGGAGGGTATCACGGAATTCTCGATCGGTGCTGCGCTTGCTCCGGGCGGTGAACCGCTTGAAGGACGCATGGATTCATTCCGTATCTTCAACCGGGCCCTGACACCCGCGGAGATTCGCAATGACATGGCAGAGCCCGAGTCCGAGTGGACGTCAGAGGATATTGGTGAAGTCGCCGTTGAGGGTAGCTCGGACATTACGGATGGCGTCTTCACCATCACCGGTTCCGGCAACATTTGGGATCCCGATGCCTTTCGCTATGTCTACCAGAAAGTGGAAGGCGACTTCGAGATCGTTGCCTCGCTGGATGATTTGGAGGCCGTTGATGAATGGACCAAGGGTGGCCTGATGATCGGTAATGCACCCCATGCCAAGGCCGCGAATGCCTATATCTATGGTTCGCCTGACAAGGGTGTTCACATGCAGGCCCGCCTCGCCGAAGGTGCCGGGCCCACGTGGCTGGGCGGCCCGCAGAACGCCGGTCTTGTGACGCCCGTCTTGTTGAAGTTGACCAAAGTGGGCAATGTCGTGACCGGGGGTTTCTCTTATGACAATGGTGTGACTTGGGATGCCCCCCGCGCGAATCCAAGCGCAAGCCTGGCACTGGAGGGTGACGTCTATGCAGGGTTGGCGGTTGCGGTTACAACGCCAAAGGCAGGTATGCCGACAGCGACAGCGGTGTTCTCCAATGTTTCGATAACGCCTCTGGAACCCTAAGGCGGAGATGCGCAATGACATGGCCGAGCCCTAGCCCTGACGTTAATTATCTGAACCGATTCTAATCAGTCATGAAATCGAGTCGGGGCCACTATCAATGAGTCTAGATAGTGGCCCCGATGAGATACCTTGACCAATGGAGTACCGTTTCGCACAAAGGAGACGAGTCATGTGGAAGCCACCTAGGGGCAAAGGATTCACACTCATCGAATTGTTGGTGGTCATTTCGATCATAGCAGTCCTGATGGCCATCCTGATGCCCGCCTTGGGCATGGTGAGGAAACAGGCCAGGAACACGGCGTGTCTGGCCAACCTCAAGCACTGGGGGCTTGTCATTTCCATGCGGGCCAACGACCACAACGGCAGTATGGTCAGCGGATGGTTACAGGACGCCAACGGTGTCCGTGATTATTGGATCAATTCGTTCAGGCCCTACTACAGTAAAGAGCCCAAAATGCTCCTCTGCCCCACGGCCAAGAAACCTGAGTACGATGAGACAGGTGGCAGAACCGCTGCCCAGCACCCCTTTGCGGCCTGGGGTATCGCACAAACGGACCAATACGGCTGGATGCGCAAAGGTGACTTCGGCAGCTATGGCATAAACGACTGGACCAACAACCCGCCCCCGGGAGTAGATCCCTTGGGACGCAAAAGAGCGTGGCACTGGAGATCGATCAATGTCAAGGGTGTCGCAAACATTCCCGTGCTTTTGGATTGCCTGTGGATGGGAGGTCGGCCTGAGCACACCAACTCACTCCCGACACAGAACGGCGAGTTCGGCGCGGGTGACGACAGAATGAAGTCTTTCTGCATGGATCGTCATAGCGGCGGGACCAATGGCCTCTTCTTGGATTTTACGGCCAGGAAAGTTCCCTTGAAGTCTTTCTGGAGACTCAAATGGCACCGTCAGTTTGACACCACGAAAGGCCCAACCGCAGAGGAGTGGGACCGGGACGCCGCTTGGGCCAGGAAGTATCCGTACTGACCTTGTGGGCCTCGGTTGCTGTGCTGGGCTCAATTGATCGGTCTGTATTACAAGGTCGCAAGAACTTGAAATTCTTTCCAGATATTGTCACTGGGAAAAGCATAACTCTTTTCATCTGCAGTGGTTTATGGACTCGCGCAAAGACGCAAAGCCGCAAAGAAAAAGGGTGTCTTGAGGTCTTTGCGCCTTGGCGGCTTGAACGAGTGAAACGAGTGGGCGCGCGTCAATTCTTTTGGTTCCGGCCGGAGGCCGGGCTGTGTTCACCCTGGAGAGTAGAGCGCTAGGCTTTGCCGTAAAACTCCGTCGTCGGCCCGATCAAGAAGAGGAGTCCGCATGAGAGTCAACTTTCTGATCCGAACGGTCGTTGTTTTGGCTTCGTCCCTAATGGTCGGCGTGAGCCACCTGTCCATCGGAGCGATGAAGGCCTTTCCCCCGGTACCGCCAGCGGAAAAGCCCCACCGTCCTCTCAGTGAGGCCATGCATCGATTCTATGATGATTACGATGCGCTTGAAGTCAATGCCAACGAACTCTATTCCAAGTTCAAATACACTCCGCTGAAGGGACTGGATGAGTCCATTTCCCGTCGCGATCCCTCTAAAATCCTGAAGATCAATGGTCAGTACTTTGTTTGGTACACACATCGTGACACCCCGCCCTGCGTCGGACCCGATAAGGCAACCGACATGCTGCCGTCCTATGACTGGGACCTCGCCGAAGTGTGGTACGCAACCAGTGACGATGGCGTCACCTGGCGGGAGCAGGGCGTGGCCATACGGCGACCGCCCCAGGGCCAGTTCGGCTGGCGTTCGGTGTGTACCCCCGATGTCCTTGCCTATGACGGCAAGTATTACCTCTACTATCAGGCCTTTAACGAGATTCCCGGCATGCGCGGAGATATCTGCCCGGCGACTGTGTCTGTGGCTGATTCGCCGCGTGGCCCCTGGAAAGCCCTGGGCAAGCCCTGCGTGGATTTTGGCGCCGAGGACGAATGGGATCATATCGCCATCCACGACCCCTATCCGCTGGTGTACCAGGGTAAGATCTACCTCTACTACAAATCCAACCTGTGGTCGTCCATGAAAGGTCGCCGCCGTTCGGAGATGGGCAATGG